>JAQGMP010000043.1 GCA_028292285.1 Variovorax sp.
CGGGTGAACCCTTCGATGTTGTCGATGGTGCCGATCACAGGCATGCCCATCGGGTCTTTGCCCCAGATGGCGCGGTCGAGCAAATCACTGGAGCTATCTTCCGGATCCTCGTCGTACTCGATGGCCTCTTGACGAATCACCTGCAGCTCGCGCTGCAATTCATCTTCGGGATAGGTGCTGTTCAAAACGATGTCGGCAGTCATGCGCAGCAGCTGCTCCGCGTGCCGGCCGAGGCCGGTCATGAAGTAGCCGGTCGTGTCCTTGCCAGTGAACGCGTTGACGTCCGCTCCCAGCCGCTCGGCATCCAGGTTGATCGCCTGCACGGAGCGGGTCGCGGTCCCTTTGAATGCCATGTGCTCCAGAACATGGCCGATGCCGTTGGTGACTGGCGTCTCGTCGCGCGAGCCGACACGCAGGAACACGCCCACGCTGGCGCTCTGCACATGGGGCATGGCTATGGCGAGCAGCCTCACCCCGTTTGGAAGCGTACGAAGAATCGTGGAGGTGCGCTCTGCTTGCAGCCGGGCCATGGCTCAACGGCCCTCGGGCAGCAGCGCCCTGACACCAATGCCGTAGAGCGCGAGCAGCCCGAGCACGTGCCCGACGGCGACACCGGGCTCACCCGCTTCGATGCGTCCGATGGTTTGGACGTGCACGCCAAGGCGCGCGGCCGCGGTGGCCTGGCCTTCGCCCGCCGCCGACCGGGCCAGCCTCGCCGCTGCTCCCATTTCCCGGATCGCGTGCAAGGCGTCGTCGCCGATGTCTGCCGAGATGCGCTTGCCTTGTGTCATGGGTGCATTGTCGCCGGGGCCGCGGCGCGATCGGTGCCGTGATCCGGCTGCCATGGGCCGACCTGCCGCCCGTGCTTTTGCTGCAAAGGTACCAACCGCCGCAAAGTCAGCTTTCCCAGGTTAACTCTGGACCGATTGCCGAAGCTCAGCTTGGGCATCCGCTCTTCCTGCTCCGGCAAGTGTCAACATCACGCGACGCCGAGGGCGGCCTCGAGCCGTTCCGAACGCAGGAATCGCAGCGCCAGCGTTGATGCGCCATCGAGGGAAGCCGCCGGCGCATTCAGCAGCAGTACAGCGGGCCCCGGCTCGGCGGGTTGTGGGGTCGGCGGTGGATTCGGCGGATCGGTCGGCGGTCGGATCGCTCGGTCGTGGTTTGCTCAGGGCTCGCCTACAATTTTGCTTCCGAACTTGTATGGCGGTAAATTCCCTCGCGGCGTCCTCGACTGCCACATGCGCGATGGCGCACGCTTCCGCCTTTTCACGGTCGCGCGCATCTCGCGGAACGTATGGCGCCCGTCAGGCTGCTCGCGTTCGAAAGCTGCCGTGAAAGCGGACCTTTTTTTGACGAACACGGACGATGTTTTCTCCATGTTCGCACGTTCATTTCCTTAGACAGGCTCCCTGCCGGGGCGGCTTCAACATGCTCAAACATTTTCGGGCCGAGTGGGCGCCGAGTATTCCGCGCGAGCTCATGGCAGGCGCGGTCGCCACCTTCGCGCTGATCCCCGAGGTCATTGCTTTTTCGTTCGTCGCCGGCGTCGACCCCGCGGTCGGATTGTTCGCATCCTTCGTCATCAGCATCGTGATCGCTTTCGCCGGAGGCAGACCTGCGATGGTGTCCGCCGCGGCGGGCTCGGTCGCATTGGTGGCCGCGCCGCTCGTGCACGCGCACGGCGTACAGTATCTTTTTGCGGCGGGCATTCTTGCGGGCGCAGTACAGATCCTTTTCGGCTGGCTGAGGCTCGGCGTGTTGATGCGCTTCGTGTCGGACTCGGTGCGTACCGGCTTCGTCAACGCACTGGCCATCCTCATTTTCTCGGCTCAGATGCCGCACCTCATCGGCGCCAATGGCGCAACCTGGGCGATGGTCGGGCTCGGGCTGCTGGTGATCTATGGTTTGCCCAAAATCACGTCCGCGGTTCCCTCGCCGTTGATTTGCATCGTGGTGCTGACGATCGTGGCGCACTGGATGCATCTGCCCCTGAAGACAGTCGCCGATCTGGGCCTGCTACCCGAGGCCCTGCCGGCTTTCGCTTTGCCCGCCGTCCCCTTTTCGATCGAGACATTGCGACTGATCGCGCTTCCGGCGTTGGCCATCGCAATGGTCGGATTGCTCGAATCGATGATGACGGCCAGCGTCGTCGACGAGTCGACCGATACGCCCAGTTCGAAGAACCGGGAGTGCAGCGGTCTTGGGATCGCGAACGTGGCTGCCAGCCTGTTCGGCGGCATCGCCGGGTGCGGGATGATCGGCCAGACCGTGAGCAACGTGCGCTATGGCGGCCGCGGCCGGCTGTCCACCTTGTTCGCCGGCGCGTTCCTCCTGATTCTCATGGTGCTGCTGAAGCCGTGGGTGGCACAGGTACCGGTCGCTGCGTTGGTGGCGATCATGGTGATGGTCTCCGCGTCCACGCTGGACTGGCGCTCGGCACGGGCTGTATGGCGTCATCCGAAGTTGTCGAGTCTCGTCATGCTCGCCACTGTCGCCGTGACGGTCGCAACGGCCAACCTCGCGGCCGGTGTCGCGGTCGGCGTGATGTTGAGCGGGGTGTTTTTTACCTTCAAGGTTTCGCGGCTCCTGACGGTGGCACGAACGGGAGAAGAGGTGCTCCTGTACCAGGTTTCCGGGCAGGTCTTTTTCGCATCGGCGGATTTGTTGGTCGATTCGTTCGATGTACGAGAGATCGAGGGCCGGCCCGTCGCCATCGAACTGAGCCAGGCCCATTTCTGGGACATCACCGCCGTCAACGCGTTGGACAAGATCTGCCAGCGCCTGCGCAAGCACGGCAGCGTCGTCGAGGTGTCGGGAATGAACGAGCAAAGTCGGGCGCTGCTGTGCAAGGTCGACCTCGCCGTCGAGTAGACGACCCGTGACGTCCAGCCGTGTCACTCGAACATCCGCCAAGTTCGCCAGAGCAGCCGCCCGGACGCTGCCGGCCAGCACAGCGAACGGCCGGACACAAGATTCAGCGCAACGACAAGGCAGGTACTTGCTCGAGATCGCGAAGAAACGGCAATGACCGTGCGCTCGGGGCACCTTGATAGCCCCAATTCTTGAGCTTCGTCGAGCCGGGGCTGGTGTCGCATCCGGCGACGAGCTCGGTCGACAGCGCGCGGCTCCTCCTGCCGGCATAGTCCTCGCCGCCCTGTCGGCCACCTTCGATGGCCGCGTCTCAGAAAAATCGGAGCGCTCATCGTTCTGAGTGCCATTCTTGTGGAAGCGTTTCCGCACTCGGCGTTCGCAGGTTCACCGTCGCTGAGGGTAATCACCGTAGAAACGTTTCCACAATTTGAGCAAAACTTGACGCATGAATGGTTCCGCCGCCCGTCCCCTTGCTGTCTCCACACGCCTGCCCCTGCGCCCACCACCCTACGAGCCCGAGGTCGCGGCCGCGGTGCAAAGCACCGCCTTCCAGGGCTTGTCGCCGCTGAACCTGCGGCTGGCGCTCGCCCATCATCCGAAACTTGGCCCGACATTCCAGGCCATGGCTCACGTGGTGCTGTTCAAGTGCGCGCTGCCCGAGCGCGACCGCGAGATCGCCATCATCCGCACCGGTGCGCTGACACGATCCGAGTACGAATGGGGCATGCACGTGAGCATCTACGCCGGCAAGTGCGGGCTCAGCGTCGATCAGGTCGGTGAACTGACGCACAGCGACGGTTGGAACCGCTTGACCGACCCCCTGTGGAGCGAGTCCGATCGCCTGATAGTGCGCATGGCGGACGAATTGCATCACCACTCCACGGTGTCCGATGCAACGTGGCACGCACTCGGCGCGACCTGGCCGCAGGACCAGGTCATCGAACTCATCTTTGCGGCGAGCTTCTATCACATGGCGGCCTTTTTTCTGAACGCCGCCGCCGTGCCACTCGAAGAGGGTGCTGCGCGCTTTGCCAGTCCGATGGCACAGGCGAGCGTGGCCGCGTGAAGGCGAAGATCACCATCCGCGAAGTGGCCAAGGCCGCCGGGGTCGCTGTCGGCACCGCTTCCCGCGCACTCAACCGCAGCGGTCGCGTCAGCGAGCACGCGATCGCCGCCGTCGACCGAGCGGCACGCGAGTTGGGCTACACCCCGGACGCCGTGGCGCAGAGCATGCGCACGCGCTCGACGGGCGTGGTCGGGCTGCTGGTGTCCGACCTGGCCAATCCCTTGTACGCACGGATCATCACAGCCGTGGAGTCGCGCCTGCTCACCGCGGGCTACGCCTTGCTGGTGGCTAGCACTCACAACGACGGCCTGCGCGAGAAGACGCTGGTTGACCTGTTTCGCCGCCGCCGCGTAGATGGCCTCATCCTCGGCCCCTGCCAGGTGGAGGCGCCGGCGTACCTTGACCTGCTGGCCGCGGACGGTCCCGTGGTCGCGCTGGATCGCGACTTCCAAGGCGACAACGCTGGCGTGCACGTCGATCATCACCACGGCGCGCTGCAGGCCACGCGTTACCTGCTCAACCTGGGCCACACGCGCATCGCCCTGATGACACCCGGCAGCGTGTTGCGTCCGGGGCGCGAGCGCATCGCTGGCTACCGCGACGCCTTTGCCGAGCGCGGCCTGCAACCGGAAGCGAAGCTGATCCGAGCCGAGAAGTCCGCCATGGACTTCGCTTTCAGCGAGGCCCTCTCGCTGCTCGGATCGCCCTGCGCCCCCACGGCCTTCCTGTGCCTGGGCACGCGCATCCTGTCGGGCGTCCTGCAGGCGCTGCGCCACTCCGGCCGCACGGCACCTGACGACGTGAGCGTCGTGAGCATCGGCGACACGGATCTGTCCCAACTCTTCAGCCCCGCCATCACGTCGCTGACCTGGGATCTGGAGGCCGTGGGAACCGCAGTGGCCGAACTGCTGCTGCGCCGGCTTGACCGATCGGTGCCGCTGGAGCCAGAACGCATTCTGCTCACGACCCAGATGGTGCTGCGCGAGTCCTGCGGTCCGTTGGCCCGGGCGGTTGCGCGCCGCCCCACCCCGCGCAGGATCAGGACGGCATGACCGGGCGGCTCCATAAGAAGGTGATCCTGGTTGTCGGCGCCGGCTCCGTTGGCCAGGACATCAGCAATGGGGCGGCCTGCGCCGTGACGTTCGCGCGCGAGGGCGCCGCGGTGCTCTGTGCCGACCGCTCGCTGGCGGCGGCCAACGAATCGGTGCGACGAATCGAGGAGATCGGGGGCGTCGCCGAGCCCTTCGAAGCCGACGTGCGCAACGCGGTGCAGATCCGAGCCATGGTCGAACACGCGCTGGCGCGCCACGGGCGGATCGACGTGCTGCACCACAACGTGGGCATCGAGGAGTTCGGCGAACTGGTGCACGTCACCGAGGAATCCTGGGATCGCGTCCATGCGATCAACCTCAAAGGCCCGATGCTGACCGCGCGCGAAGTCGTGCCCCACATGATCCGCCAGGGCGGTGGTTCGATCATCAACATCTCGTCCATCGCCAGCCGCAAGTGGAGCCCGATGCAGTTCCTCTCGTACAGCACCTCCAAGGCGGCGTTGAACCACATGACACGGGTCGTGGCGCGCCAGTACGCGCAGCACCAAGTGCGTTGCAACGTGATCGTGCCGGGGCTGATCGACACCCCGCATGCGGCCGCACTCTACGAGGATGCCCGGGAGGCCGAAGTCGGCCGCGCGACGCGCAACGCGCGCTGTCCGATGGGTCGCCAGGGTTCCGCCTGGGACGTGGCCAATGCCGCTCTGTTCCTCGCCTCCGACGAATCGAGCTACGTCACCGGGCTCGAGCTCGTGGTTGACGGCGGGCTCTCGCTCTAGTCACTTACTGAACAACAAGGAGACAACACCATGCGCAAGCTATTGATGGCCGTGCTCGGCGGCCTCGCGTTGACCGTCCAGGCGCAAGCCCAAGGCACCGGAGACTATCCGACGCGACCCATCCGCTTCATCCTGATCTCGGCCGCCGGCAGTGGCGGTGACACGCTCGGCCGGTTGCTGGCCGACAAGATGGCGCCCCTCATCAAAGGCACCTTCGTGCTGGACAACAAGCCCGGGGCCAGCGGCGCCATCGCCGCCTCTGACATCGCCCGGGCGGCACCGGACGGCTACACCATCGGCATTGGCGGCGCCACCACCCACGTGCTGCTGCCCGCGAGCAACCCCAAGCTGTCCTACGACTCAGTCAAGGACTTCGCTCCCATCGGGCAGGTCGGCACCGCCTCGATCCTGTTGATCGCAACCAATGACTTTCCGGCGAGCAACGTCAAGGAGCTGGTGGCGCTGTCGAAGAAGTCTCCGGGAAGCGTGCAGTACGCAAGCTGGGGTGTCGGCTCCACTGGCCATTTCTGCGGTGAGTTGCTCAATCTGCGAACGCAGGCGCACATGAGCCACATCCCCTACAAGTCGGTGGTGCAGATCCAGACCGACATGCTGGGCGGCCACATCAAGCTGGCCTATGTCGACATGGCCTCGGGCTCACCCATGGTGAAGGCGGGCAAGGTGAAGGCCATCACCGCCTGCACCTCGCGCTCGCCGAGCCTGCCCGACGTCGCGAGCTACGACGACGAAGGCATCGACTTCGCCGGCAAACGCATGGGCGCGCTGCGCTGGGCGCTCTATGCACCGGCCGCGACGCCCAAACCGATCGTCGACAAACTCTCTGCCGCGCTCAAGCAGGTCGTCGAAATGCCTGATGTCAAGGCGCGCCTGCTCGACCTCGGGATCACGTCCGCCTACGTCGGTGGCGACGAGTTGCGCAGCATGACCGCCGCGGACATCGAGAGCTGGAAGCAGATCGCCAAGGCAGCGAACATCACCAATGAATGACGTCGTGACGACCCCGCTGTTGCAAGGCCGCGTGGCGGTCATCACCGGCGCCTCCCGCGTGCGTGGCATCGGTCTGGCGACCGCGCGCCTGTTTGCGCAGCACGGCGCACGGGTCGCGCTGCTCGACCTGGACGAAGGCGAAGCCAGCGCCGCCGCGCAGACACTCGGCCCGCAGCATTTCGGCGCTGGCTGCGACGTGCGCGATGCCGCAGCCTGTATAGCAGCGGTCCAGCGGGTGCGCCACTGGGCCGGCCGCATTGATGTGCTGGTCAACAATGCCGCCATCACCCAGAAGCGCGGCCTGCTGGAGGTGACCGCGGACGACTTCGAGCAGGTGGTCTCGATCGCGCTGCGCGGCTCGTTCCAGATGTCGCAATGCGTGATCCCGGCCATGGTGGAGCAAGGCCGCGGCTCGATCATCTCGATCTCGTCGATGTCGGCACAGCAAGGCGGCGGCGTGTTCGGCGGCAGCCATTACTGCGCCGCCAAAGCCGGCGTGCTGGGCTTCACCCGCGCAATGGCCAAAGAGTTCGGGCCGCAGGGCATCCGCGCCAACGCCATCACCCCGGGCCTGATCATGACGGACTTCTCGCGCGGTGCGAATTCCGACGAGAACAAACACGCGCTCGGCAAGACCTATCCGCTGGGACGCGTGGGCAAGCCCGAAGACATCGCGGGGGCCTGCCTCTACCTCGCCTCGGACCTGTCATCGTTCGTCACGGGCGCCACCCTCGACGTCAACGGCGGCGCCTACATGCGCTGAGCCTCACACAAGGAGTAGATTTCATGAGCATGTTGTTCGGCGGTGTCCGCCAGGTCGGGTATGTGGTGCGCGACATCGAAAAGGCCATGGACCACTGGGCGCGCACCCTTGGGGTTGGCCCGTGGTTCTACAAGGAGGCGGTTGGCACCACAGAGTTCAAGTACTACGGCAAGCCGTCCCGCTTGCCACAACTGTCCATCGCGCTGGCCAACTCCGGCGACCTGCAGATCGAGTTGATCCAGCAGCGCGACGACGCCCCCTCGCTCTACCTGGACTCGCTCAATCGTGGCGGTGAAGGTGCGCAGCACCTGGCCTATTGGACCGACAGCGGCTTTGACGAGAACGTGACCCGGCTGCTGTCCCTCGGTTACGTGGAGGGCCACAGTGGCCGCATGGGCACACGTGGGCGCTTCGCTTACTTCGTCCACCCCGATTTGCCCGGTGGCATGTTCGAAATATCCGAGATGGCTGGCGGCAAGGGGGAATATTTCCGCGAGATCCGCAACGCAGCCGAGTCTTGGGACGGCGGAAAGCCAATCCGGCGCATGGTGGCCGGCAGCACCACGGTCACGCTGCCATGAGCAGCACCGCTCCAACCGCGTCAGTCGCAATCGCATCTGCCGCATCCGCCGCACCTTGCCCGCCCATCGAGCTTTCAGCGACGCAGGGCGCGTTGCAGGCCGCCCGGATCCGGACAGTACGAGAGCACATGGCCCTCGAATGCACGCGCGAATGGGACCGTGTCATCGCCACCTTTGCGCATCCCCGCTACGAGATGCACGGCAGCGGCGCGGTCTTCGACGGAGAGCAGGCGGTGCGTGGCTATTTCGACAGTTCACGCACGCCCTTCCCCGACCTTGCCAACGAAGTCATCGCGATCGCCGCTGACCAGGAAACCGTCCTGGTCGAGTTCTGGCTCAGCGGAACGCATCTCGGACCGTTGCAGGCAAATGGTCAGGTGTTCGAAGCCACCGGCCGGACATTCCGCATCCGGATGGCAGCCACATTCGAATTTGCGCCCTACTCCGACAAAATCGTTTGCGAGCGCCCATACTCCGCGCCGGACGCCAAGCTGCGGGCGCTTGGCTTGGCCTAAAAAATCGCATCCGCTGACGGTTGTCACCGCTGCACATTCATGCCATGTGATTGCTGGCAAGCACGCGCGTTCTCCAGGAACTGAGTGCCTCGCGCGCCTTCGTTCCTCGGACACACGATCGGGGCGGACAAACGGTTTGCGATGCCAACGCTCGCGGCAACGTGGCGCGACGTTCGCCTCAAGAACCGCAGCGAGCGCGGTTCCGCCTGCCGCGGTCCAGTGCAAGGGCGCGGTATTGCGCGGCATGCGAAAGTGACGTCCGTCCTTTTTTTCTCAGGAAGCCCCAAATCATGTGCGTGATTGAACGCAAGTCATGACTCGCCGAGCTCAGATCGCAAGGGCAGTCGCGTGGACCTTGATGCTCTTGACCATGCTGCCCGTCATTGCTGGCGCTGCCGAGCGACGCTGCGGCTGGTACCAGAATCCGACCCCCGCCAACCTGCTGCTCACCGACAAGGACGGCGAGTGGTGGATCACCTCCCAGATGCAGGCCAACGGGCCGGACGCGGAGGGCGTCGATGACAAGGCGCCTCAATTCGATGCCAGGCAATACGTGCGAACGCAACCGAATGGCTACGGTTATGGCTGCGCCTGTCTGACGGTCGA
This sequence comes from Variovorax sp., assembly GCA_028292285.1. Classification (GTDB taxonomy): domain Bacteria; phylum Pseudomonadota; class Gammaproteobacteria; order Burkholderiales; family Burkholderiaceae_C; genus Variovorax. Next base: position 9,245 of record JAQGMP010000043.1, read on the forward strand.
GACGGATGCGAAGGCAGGGCGAATCACCAGGGTACTCGCCGGAAAGGCGCTGCCACTCGCGCGATGCCGAAGCGACAAGGCACTACCCAAACCTTTTTAACGCCCGGTGCCCTGGGTGTCGCCGGTCGCTCAAAGGATTGCCACTTCGCCTGTCTGGACAGCAGCGGCCGATGAGCTGACACGAAAAATCCCATGTAGCAGGCATTCCCAGCAGTCTGCGCTGAAAGCTCCGCGCTCATTCAAATCATTCATTGCCAGGTTTTTAGGCGGCCGGGGGAGCCGCCGTGTCGATCCAACGATCACGCGCCGCGTCTTGAAGACACCATTCGACTCCTTGACGGCATCCCCGGACCTCGAAACGTGATCTCGGTCCAGCCTCGGGCACCGCGTAAGCCCCTGCATGGTGGATCACCCTTCCGCCGGGGACATGGACCGCCTGTCCTGCAGCGCGAACTCCTTGGGCACCGACCAGGCTGGGGCTCTCCGGGAGCAGCCGCCACGCGGTCCACGGTCGCGCTTTGAACCAGCGCTCGCGCGCCACACGCTCGAGCGTCAGCTGTGAACGATCATGGGACGGTGGCAAGCTCATGAACAAGCTCATCAGCGCGCCAGCGGACGACAATTCACTTGCCTCGGTGGGCATCGCTGCAACGTCATCAACTCGCGCCTCGCTCAAAGCTCTGCGTATCCCTGGACAGCTGACTGCCGCGCGAAATTTCCTACACGCGCACGCGGCAAACGCCTCGTCGGACCACCTACCTCCCGCCAAAAGCTGCCGCATCTTTTCACGAAACGAGGAGCATTCCGATGAACACCGCCACCTACGCCCAAGCAGATGCACCGGAGACGTCGCTGCAGACTCCACCCAGGGTTGCGCGCTCGACTGCCTGGCGGCGCGTATCTTGGGGCGCGATCATCGCAGGCGTGGTGATCGCGATGGTCCTCCAGCTTGTGTTGAGCCTCTTGGGTGCGAGTCTCGGCCTGAGCACCGTCGATCCAGCGAGTTCCGGTAGTCCGGAGCGGGCCACGTTCGCGGTCGCCGCTGGTGCGTGGTGGGTGGCCAGCAGTGCACTGGCCCTGTTCGCGGGGGGGTGGGTGGCCGCCCACCTTGCCGGCGCGCCGGATAAAACCGACGCCTCGCTGCACGGGCTGCTCACCTGGGGCCTCGCCACCGTCGTGATGGCAGCCGTCGCGATGTCGGTGGTCGGCTCGGTGGTTGCCGGCGGCGGCAAGCTGCTTGGCGCGGCCGCGGCCGGAGCAAGCGGAACCCTGGCCGACGCCGTGCGGAGCCAGACTCCAGCCGACATCTCGATCGACAACCTGAAGGGCCAAGCGCAGCAGCGCCTCGCACAGGCAGCGAGCCCCGGCGCGTCACCCGTGGATCCCTCGGCACCGCTGACGGAGGATCAGAAAGCGCAGGCTGAGGCGAAGGCACGACAATTGGCCGATCACGCCGCCAGACGCGCGTCGCAGGCAGCCCTTGCTGCACTGCTGGCGATGGTAATTGGCGCCGTCGCCGCGACCTTCGGGGGTTCGCTTGCGGGCCGCCGCTACTGGGTGGCCAATAACAACGGGCGCTTCTGAGTCTCGGCGCACTCTTGTTCTGCTCAATCGACGTCTCGATCCGCTGGCACCTCCGTACAGCGCCGCCATGGCTCAAAGCAACGCGACCCCGCGCGGTGGCCCGCGACCCGCAGCGCCCGACAGGGCACCGCCTGCCCAACTCCCTGATGCCATGTTCATGGAACTGCTTGCTGCATATCGGCCCAGTGGCGGACTGGCCCGCGGCAGCGAAGTGGCGATCCGTGCGGCAAGCACGCGGCCGGACAGCATGGCTGGGCTGGAGCAGTGTCTCGAACAACGTTTGCTCGTTTCGCTCGATTGGCATTCGGCACTGTGGTTGCCACTCTTCCAGTTCGATCGATCCGACATGTCCCTGCGGAATGAGGTCCAACGTGCCTGCGCGGAGCTGCGCGGCGTCATGGATGACTGGGAGCTCGCTGCTTGGTTCGTTCGACCACAGTGCGCGCTGCACCATTGCTCCCCCTTGCATGTGTTGGACGCCGAGCCGGAACTCGTTGTCGAGGCTGCTCGGCGCGAACATTTCCTGCAGACCATTTGAAGACGGAACCCGCGATGCAACTGAAATAGGAGCCGCCATGCCAGAAGATACGGACATCCCCCTACCTCACGCGCAGGACTCTGCGCGCGCTGCGTACCAAGTCCTCGCGGAGCGCGCGGGCGTCGTTCAGCCGGGGGCGAGCATGTCGGAAGAACTTTTTGCATTCGCCGAGGCCGTCGCTCGAATGGGTGAAGTGGGAGGAACGTTTGGTGAAGGGAAGGTGACCTGACGCCTATTTCTCGGGGCGTGAATCGGTCGGTTCGGAACTGCGTTGAATGGTGCTCCGGCGTCACGGCCTCGGCGCGCGCGGTTGGGCCAGCGTCGCGATCACCGCCTGCTAACAGCTTCTGGCTTCGCGCGGTCCGGTCATGAGTCCGTAGACCTGGCCGTCGTCTTCGAAGCGATCGAAGCAGGCATCGCGTTCGCGCGCCTCTCGCGCGGCGTCAAGTCGGCCTTTTCCAGGTCGCGCAACACGGCGTCCACCGAGCCACTCAGGCTGTAGCGAGGCCTTCAAACATAATTCTTCGGGCAGCGGGCAAGGTGGCGTTGTGCGCCACTGCCAGTCGATGAACTCGCGCGCTTCGGTGTTGCGCCACATCCAGATCGCGAAGGGCTGGACCCCGCATGGCGTCAACCGCCCCGCGTCGGTTCGGCCTCAGCCTGATCGCCGAAGCGCGCACGGCCTCGAGCGCCCGGGTGGTGGTCGTGTAAGTCAAACGTCTTTCCCGCCGTCGCGCGGCCGACGGTGATCGGACGCGGCGGCGCGTACGCCTCACGGAAGGCTGCGGATCACGAGCGCCGCCGATGCCGCGACGTCAAAAGCAAGCCGACCTCTCAAGCCGGCGTGCTCCGGGTAAGGGTCCTCATAGGACCAGACCGCATCTTCGACCTTGGCGTCCTTCGTGCGGATACTGAAATAGGTCGCGATGCCCTTGAACGGACAACTCGTCGTCTTGGTCGACGGCTTGAGGAACTGCATCTGCACGTCGTCCCTGGAAAAATAAAAGTGCGCCGGCTGGCTGTCTTCGGTGAGACGGATCACGTCTCCACGTGAATCGGCCAGGCACTGCCCGTCCAACTCGACCGTCATGCGCCCGGCTGCCAGCGACTCGACGATCTGGTGTTCGGGATGTTGGAGGTGGCCGGGAGATGGCGTCATGGCTGCGCCGCCTTGCCGCGAGCGCAGCCGATGCGCGACAGCAGCATGCCAATGGCTTTGGCATACAGGAAAGGAGAGTATCGATGCATGGGCGTGTCTTTCGATAAGGAAGCAGAGCTGTCCGTGCGGCAAGCCTCATGCCCGAGGCGCGCCGGTGCCAATGACCGTGCCGTTTGGCGCTGGCGCGCGCGCACGTGAACGTTTCTCTCCCAGGTTGCAGCCGTGGGGAAGGCGTGCGGCAAGTCTTGCCGGCCGCGATCGGTTTGGCCCATTCAGGTGTCCAGCTTCGAGGCCCGGAAGTACGGCTGCGACGACTCCATGAACGAATGGTGCAGTCGCGCCAGTTCAAGTGCGATCGCCTGCGCCTGCGACCGGGCCTCTACCGAGCCGTTGCGCATCGCGCCGACAGCCGCCTCGAAGCGCATCGTCGCCGCCTTCCATGCGCCGTAACGCGACTGGAATTCGCTCCAGTCCAGCGCATCGTCAGCGCGCGGACCTTCAAGCGGCGTTTCGCCGCGCGCGGCCTCCAGTTCCCAAGGACTGAACTCGACGTTCGGGCCCTCGGTGAAGTTGTCGGCGGCCTGCTTGAGATCGGCCGCCGAGGGCGCCGGCACGCCGGGCACGCCGCTGCCCGTGCCGCCGTGAGGATCAGTATCAACCATGAAAAGCTCCTTGGGAACTGTCGAGCATGACCTTGCAGCGGCCGCTATCTGTCGGACCCAGGAGGTGCAAGGTGTCAGAACGCGGAGGACAGCGCGTGCGCGGCTTCGACGTTGAGCGCGCAGTTGTCAACCTTAGATGCCGCCATCCTCAGGCGTGTCCTCGCGCTCGTCAGGCGCATACAGTCTGTCCCGGGGAGCGTAGATGACGGAACTCAGCAAGCCCGTCAGAACAAGGCCAGCCAGAGCTTGTGCCACCTTCGCCTCATCGTAGTCGCAGAGCGGAACAAGCTGGTGTGAGTCCAGCGATAGCTTTCCTGAAAGTCCGAGGTACACGCGCGTTAAAACTACAGGCTCGGATGCGTACTTTGCGACGAACTCGAACTCCGCGAGCGCAGGCTCGGCATCGACGACAACCGCTCCCCACCGCACTAGGTAGGGCGTGTCAAGACACTGACCCGTGAACCCATCCGCCGCCCGCGAAATTGTCTGGACGTGTCCCCTGCAAAGAGGATCGACACGCTCGCTGCCAAGATGTCGCAGAAACTTGGTGACGAGCGCGTCGAGGTCGGCGAACGCCTTCAAAACGCCTTCCGTTTTCTGCTCGAGTTCGGTGTTCATAAGAGCTCCATTGAAACCAATCCGATTGGTCAACCATTTTGCCGGGATAGCAGAGCGGGCGGGAGCGCCCCGTCTCCGGTGGGAGCGTGCACGCCCCTTCGTCGGGGTACTGCAGGACATCGACTTCACCTTCAGTGCGTCGAAGCCAGTCAGCATCCAGGCCCTGGTCGAGCGCGACGAGCGGATCGTCGCGGCACGGGACGCGGCGGCGCGAAAGAGTCTTGAGCTGATGCGGAATTCGCGGCGACCCGCAAGAAGGGGCAGGCCTGTCATTTCGTGAAGAACGGGCGACCTGGTGGCTGCCACCTTCATTCATGAGCTGTCGCGCGCGCCGGATCCTTAACTGCACACGCATGCCATCGTCATGAACCTTACCGGCCGCTCCGAAGGCGAGTGCGGGCGCTGTCAGCGAGGACCTGTTCAAGAACGTCACGGTGTCGATGCCCTCCACCGTGCGACGCTGGCGGCCGAATGGAGGGCCTCGTGCCTCGACCTGCGTCACGCGCAACGGGAAGATGGGCACTGGCGCACATACCGGACGCTGCCATCCAGCACTTCAGCCAGCGCAGCCAGGAGATCTAGCGCCTGCTCGCGCCGCGGGGTCAGGACCGCGGCACTGCGACGACGGCACAAAAGCCGAACATCACGCTTGGCGATGGTCGTACTCAGCGAGGACCGTCTAAGGCCCTCACGCCCGCCCGGCGCGCGGGGTCTCGCGTCGAACCTCTGCACCTGAATAGATTCGACTGCACGTCGCACCTGCAGGTCGCAACGGAAACACGCAACTAACTCGCGGTCCACACCCTGTCCAATGTTCGCGAGCGAGTGACTGCGCGGTACAGGTCGTATTTGTGGTTGCAGATCCCGACAGCGGCGCGCGCGGCGCCGTGGGCCGCGGAAGCCGATCGCAGAGCGTTGGTGCCCCGTCGCGAAGCCGACATCCCGAAGAGGAGATCCCTGATATTTTTTGATTCCAGAGGGTGCAGCAGTGGTGCCCCTGCGCTTGAATCCTGCTGACGTAGCGACAAGCTTCGGAGCGAGCGGATCGATGGTTACCGCTTCCGGCCAGCGACATCCGAACTTAGTCCATTTCTTCTCAGGGAATCAGGGTGAGCCCTCATACAGTGCACTTGCCATCAGCCTAGGCTGGTATGGCGAATGAAGGAGACAGCATGCTCACAACAGGTCAAAAGGCCACCATCCTCGCCAAGGCCGGCGATGCAGTGCCAGCGTTCCCGGCACGCTCCCTTCCCATCCAGGAACGACATCTCTTTAGAGGCGCCGAGGCGCCTCAGGAAGAGCTGGACGCCGACGCGCAGCAAGCGCGAGCTGCCGAGCGATGGTGCCAGCAGATCGAGGACATGTACGTGGTACACGTCGCAGCGCGCGCGGCGCGCAGCCTGCGCGAAGCGCAGGACGCGCTGCAGCTGGACCGCCTGCGACAGGCCAACGCTCATCCGGCTCACCGCGAATGAACAACGGCGATGGACGGCGCCCTGAGCGCGCGTAAGCCCATCACCGGGCGGTCTGCTGCAACGTCACCGGCGAATGCGGGCATGCCGCGGGCGAGGATGAACTCGAACGCTTCGCCAGCATGGCCAAAGGCCCCAACTTCCCCGAACGGTCGAAGCCGCGGCGGGGCTGGTGATGGTGATGCTGATGCTGATGCTGATGCTGATGGTGGCGGCATCAGAACGGGTCAGGGTCGCCCCAGGTCCCTGCTGATCTGTACTGCTGTACTTCGGCCGCGGCATGTGGATCCGCAACAACCTTGGGCTTCGGCACGGCGACAAGGGGGCAATCAAAAATCGCGCCGCCGAGAGCCCGGACGACGCCTAGACCTTCCTGGTGAGGCATTCTGGAAGCACCTGGGCGGGCTGCTGCCGAAGCTGCACTTGGGCAGCCGGGATCACCCGAGGAGTGAATTGGAAACCGCGGGGGATTTGCGCGTGCGTTTGTGCCCAAGTCAAGCCCCTGGCAGGCGAAAACTCACGATCCCCCAATGAGTGTTGTCCACACGAAGCGTGCATATCTTTGTGGACAACCGCACCAGCAACTGCAAGATGCTTTGCCCCGCGGGCGATTCAGGCCGCTGCCTGTTAATGAGGCAGTCATCAAGTCGGCTTGGGCCTTGCGCGCGCCGAGGCATTTCTGCGTCGGGCACCGGGTTCATTGGGGGGCCGTCCACGCGGCGTCAAGAGGATGAGAAGATCTGGTCCTGCGCCTCAGGCCATGATCGGCATACGGCGTTTACCTCGCCGTGCCGAGGCTTGACCAAGCTGCGATTGAGCTCCCTCACGGGCCGGAACAATTGCAGCGAACGCCGCTCATGGCGCACTGCGCCGATCGCCCTCATCGGCAGCGAGCAGCGTTGTCGACGTCAACGACCCAACATGTGCCCGCGCTAACCTGGGCCGCTCGCCCGGTGAACGCCACAACGATGATTCTCCAGCGGTGCCGCCAGGGCAACGTGCAGGGAGGCGGCAAATCAGCAGATCCACTAGGCTCCAGTTGCAGCCCCACCTCGAGAGCATGCCAGACTCGGAGCTCAATTCGGCCGCCGACTGAAAGGGGACCTCAAACCGCGCGGGTGCGCTGTCAACACCTTATCAAGCTTGGGCCTTGGCATCCAAGACCGCAGCGCTTGGCCGGCCCCATAGCCGCCACCAGGGGCTCGGAGCTTTGCCGCCCGTCGGAGTGAGCGGCGCACTGTCAGTGTTAAAGAGACTGGCGCGTCGTCGCAGCTCCCGCTCGAGCTCGTGCGCTCTGCCATACGCCCGGCAATTTCCGTGCAGCGCTTCGCGCCTTTGAAGCCATGCGGCTTCCGCCAAGGCCTCATCTGTCAGATCTGAAACATCGATTGATTGCTGTTGCACCTGGCTCTCCAACACCTCACATTTTGCTGTCAGTCGGCAAGATATGCCATGGACAAGAAGTCGTAGTCCGACAGCTCGCCGGCACCACGAGCACCAGGAAATCCTGCGTCCCGCATAGGCGCTCCCGCTCGTCACCACGTTGAGAAGTGCGAGTGGCTCGCCTCGGCTTTGATCGCCCGCGTCACCATGCCTAAGGGCCGCCGGCACGAGCGCAGCCGACCGGGCCGGCCTCCAACTCGAATCATGTTTCTCTTCAGGCGTTATGCATCGTAGGTACGTTGAAACTCGCCGGCTGCGATCCGAGGCTAGATGCGAATGAAGTTGATACGCGCGGTCGCGGAGGCTTCTCTCCAAACGTTGGTGCGATCCCCTTCATGGCTCGGCTCAGCGGAGACTCCGACAATCACCGCGCGCAGGATGAGTCCGGTGAAATGAGCGCGTAGCAAAAACATCCTCACCGGCGCCGCAGCAGTTGCACGCAGAGGAGCACCGTCGGGCAGCGAACGAAAGGGCACGTCAAGGCCGGGGTGCAATGCGAACTCCTCTATGGGAGGCACCGCGATCTCCAAGCCTTGGCCGATGCGGAACTGGTAGTGCTTCGACGCCCGGACCTCGAGGCACATGGGTCTTGCAAGGCGTACCTTCCGTTTCAGCTCATGCTGAAGCAGGCCTGCAGGGGTGAGCCTGTCCGCGACGATCTCCACGTGGTTCTCGACCAGAAAGCCCAGCTTGACCGCGTGCCCAGAGCAATGCTCGACCTCGAGCCAAACGGGATGGCCTTCCTCAAGTATTTTCGCGATTCTTAGGTGGTCTGCCTTGACGAGCGATCCAACCCTGCCCCGTTCCCCGACAGTACCAGGCCTGTAGGCATTGATCCATTCATAGTTTGGCCGCGTCCAAAGCTTCAGGCAGTCGCCGACCGCGCACCGGCTGAGCTGTTGCGCATCGGCGTCGACTAACTGAACACTCTTGTTCCAAAACATAGCTCCCCCCGCTGCGTTGATGCGCTTGCGGCGCTCCGCTTTGCGCAAGACGAACCACGCCGCCTTGAACACCCAGTCCGCGTGCAGTCGGTCGATTGGCGTGGACTACCGCTGCATGCGCTCGACGTTCAAGGGCTCCCCTGCATGACCGCGGCCATAACCGCTTGTGCTCGTCGGCGACGGGTTACCACGCGTTGCAGGGCAGCGGAATACTCTTTCGCGGGTAGCAACCATGATCTTTCCTTTGCATCGGAGCGCGCCGCACAACGGCGTCAATGGCTGTAAATGGCCCTGATGTGCTCACCGGCATTGGCGCCCGCTTCTTCATCGCCGTAGCCGTCGCCGATGCTGGCGCACATCTCGACCACCGCGTGCGCGAAGTCGATCAGGTTCTGGTTGACGAGATCACCTCTCCGGATCAAGCCCGCCTTCATGGCCGCCTCTGAGAAGACGACGTGTGGGTCCAGTGTCTGCCATCCGACAGGCTCGTCATTTTCATGTTCCACAAGGCATCTCCTTCGCTGCTGATTGTTCAAAGCGTTCCGCAGGAATAGCGCCCTTGCCTTTCACCTTCGCACGATCAGAAGACCGGACGCCGGGCGCACAGAGCTCTCGGCCTTCTTCGCGATCAAACCCTTCAGCTCTGTCGGCAACTACGCGCTCGAAGAACACCACCTTCCGACGTAAGAGGTGACCAACGCACATGACGCCGACCTCACGTGGGGCGAAGCACATCCAGCTTCTAGCCGCCTTCAGGGAGAGAACGCAATCAGACTTTCAAACAGAAGAAAAAACAGCACGAAGGGGGCTGCCAGCGCCGCGAACCAGCGCCTGCGGGTGGCGTACGTCATGAAGAGTGCAGCGACCATCGGCATGAGGCAACCAATGGCGCCAATGTCGACTAGCACCTGCGTAAATACCTGATCAAGAGTCACCCTGTGGCCTCCCTCTCGCCAGCCGAACCGCGCAAATGAAGCGCGCGTGAGGAAGGCTCGTTTTCGACGTCGGTCGCGGAAACTTCGATCCCGCGCCCCGCCGCGCCTCCTGGCACACGCGGACAACCCCATGCGCGCAGCCCGCGGCACGCTTGCATGTCATATCGCCTGCAACGGGTGCGCGACCTCGCCTCTGCGCGCAACGCACATCATCGAAAGCGCGCTGGTTGCCGCGAAAGGATTGCGCCCGGACAGCACGTTTCCGATGCGGTACTTCAGCTCCGCCCTGCCCCAGTCTCCTTTGAGCGCCTCGGCGCCAATTTCATGGTTGTGCGGATAAACGCCGACCGTGAACCCGAGCGGTTCGAGCGCGTCGCGGTAGAAAGCTTCGGTCATCCCGTGGCCGGGCCGGTGATGGATCTCGGTCTTCAAGCCCCACGCCTGTTGACTCAGCGACTTGTGAAAACCGCGGCCCATCAGCCGATAGATGATCAACCGCGCATTCCAGAGCAGTTTGGCCGGACCCCTGAAGTTCCACGCCGATCGTTGGGGATCGTGGTCCGTGACGAGCAGCCCACCGGGCTTGACGAAGCGGGCCGCCTCCAGCAGCACCGCGCGCATGTCCTGGCAATGGTGGATGGACGCGTTGATCACGACAACGTCGGCAAACCCGGACTGGAGGGGAATATGGGCGGCATCGGCGCGCAGCGCCGTGTAGCCCTGCTTGGCCGCGAGCTGCAACGAGCCCGGTGCCACGTCCACACCAATCAACACGGCGGGCGTGCCGCCGAGTGTCGCGAAGACATTGCCCGGGCCGCAGCCGACGTCCAGCACGACCTTGCCCGACCAGTCTCCGATGGCTGCCATCCAGCGGTTCTTGAAATGGTCGGTTCGGTGGCAGTAATCCAAGTACTCCTGCGCCCAGACAGGATTGCCAAAATAAAAGGCGTTGGCGTCGATCGCCTCCGAGGGATGTTCGACGGGCGTTTCCGAGTAGCCGTCCCTGGCAACAAGCTCCACATCGGGCATCAGATAATCACGCAGAACCTTGTGCATGCACTTCTCCGTCGCGTGAGGTCGCGATGTCATTGGACGCGGCAGCGGCTTTTCAAACCGCTGCAACGACGTAGTCCCGATAAGACGGAAGTACTACTTCGAGTCTGCGCCGAGACTTCCGGAAAATCAACAAGAAAAACGGCCTACGTGACTCTTCGAAGCCGCCACTTGGCCTTCAGAAAGCCGCCGCTATCGCCATCGGGACCGATTCAAAGAACGCGGTGGCGTCCCACACGGACGCGCAGCAAGAAGAACAACATTCGACCCACGTCCTTAATTGGAAAAGAAGGTGCCGTCAGTGCTGGATACGCCCAGCTGCATCCGTGGACTCGAAGAGCGCCGGTGGCGCGTTAGGGGCATCAATGAACGAACAGACCCTTCAGGCAGCGCAGGAAGGCCGCAAGATGTCGGTCGAGTGTGGCGTATGCGGGAGCCGCAAGCCAAGCGGCTCCCTGTTTTGTTCGCGGTGCGCGGGCGAGATGACGACGCCATCGAAAGATAAAGTCAATGAGCTGGAACGGATCATGAGTTTCAGCGCCTGGCAGCAACTCAGCGCTTCGTCGCAACGCGTCGCGTCAGAGGCCAGCGCGTCCCCGTCGCGCAACCGTTGGCGCTACTGGGTCGGCGGTATCACCGCGGTGTCCCTTTTGCTGGCAGCGCTCCCGCTGCTGTTTTCGGGCTTCACCATTTAGTCGCCGGCCCAGCGGCGCAGAACCTGAAGGGCAGTTGCTCCCGGTGAGAGGCTTTGATTCATGTTCGAGCAGACCGGCGCCGAATCCGTTGGCGCCCAGGCGCCAGCGAGGCCGCGGTCGTGAAATGCCCTTGAGCGAAGTGGACGGCAGCTGCCGGGTCTAACCGGGTGAGCGGGCCAGTTGGATCAGCAGGCCTGGAATTTCATCGAGCATGACGATGAACTGCGGGTCGTCTCCCACGATGGCGCTGCCGGGCATGCCGGGGTCGAGCGCCTCTGACGGGCTTTGGACAATGCCGATACCACCGCGCGCACCGATGGCCTTCATCCCGTCGGTTCCATCGTGATCGCCGCCCGTAAGAATGATGCCGACAACGCGCTCGCGAAATACCTCGGCTGCCGATTCGAAGAGAACGTCTACCGCGGGGCGGGAGTGCCGCACCTTTGCGCTGTGTTCAAGACCCACCCTCGCACCGCTGCGAACCGTCAAGTGAAAGTCCGGCGGGGCAAGGTAAACACGGCCCTGCGTGATCGGCTCGTCCTCCTGCGCGTAGGCGACCGGGAGCGAGGATTTCTTTGCAACCAAGGAGTCAAGCGCGCGCGGGTTCTCGGGCGACGTGTGGAGAACCACAAGCACCGCGGCAGGAAAGTCGGTCGGAAGCGCCGAAGTGATGCGCGCAAGCGCATCCAGGCCGCCGCGCGACGCGCCAATCAACACGATATCGCGGACAGCCGGATTGTTGACCATGGCAACTTTTCGTTTTGAGCTTTGATTGAGTTACCGAGCCATGGTCAATGCATGCTCAGCCTTTCAGTTCATCCAAAGCGCCGCCTTTGTGTCGTCCGGGCTCCAAAGACAGGATGCGGCGGGCTTGACCGTCTTGACGAGGGTCGCCGTGCTGCAAAGTAAATCGGCGAGCCGGATTGACGTCCGGGCCCCGGCTCCAGCCAGCATCGGGACACCCGATCCCAAGAACTGTTGCAAAGCACTGCCGGACCACGTCACGCGGGAGCGCGGCGCGCTCCCTCCGCGAGGACGTTGTCCAGCGAAATTCAGACCGACGCCACGCATCAGCAGCATCACGCCTTTTTCGGACGCCTGATAGGCGGTCGACACGCGGACGACGAAGCCCGGCGTCGTCGGCCCAAGCACGATGCCGCGAGCAGGCAGTCCACCATTGCTAGAACCTTGAGCCGCTTGGCGAAGGCCCAGATCAGGGGCGAGGCCGAAGCCAGCCGCAACCATCGGGTGAATGCGAAGGCGAAGTGCGCGGATCACCTTTGGGGACGCTGACTTTCGGCGACAAGGAGCCAATTGTGTCAATTAATTGGAAACGGGTAAGCTCCGGACTGTCTCAACCAACTATTTACAAGACTCATGGCAAAGACTTACGAACAGATCCAGCATCAAATCGAGAAGCTCCAGCGGCAGGCCGCGGCATTGCAGGCGGTCGAAGCCAAGGGCGTGATCGATCGCATCAAAGAAGCCATCAAGCACTACAGCCTGACCGCAGATCAGCTTGGGTTCGATGGCGCGAAGACTGCCGCCATCGTGGCGGCTCCGGCACCAGTGCCGAGCCCGGCGACCAAGAGCACCGGCAATGGCAATGGCAATGGCAAGCCGCAATTCAGCGACCAGTCCGGGAATGTGTGGGGTGGCCGTGGTCCGCATCCGGCGTGGCTGCGTGAAGCGCTGCAAGCGGGTCACAACATCAGGGAGTTCCGCATCGGTCGGCGCGCCAAGCCGAAGAAGACGTTGGTGCCATTGGGTGAGGCGATTGCATCGGATTCGCCATCGAGCGCGTCTACAACGGTACTTGCCGCAGCCCCCAGGCGTGCAAAGGTGAGCTACGGAGATAGCGCGGGCCATTCGTGGAGCGGCATGGGTCCTAAGCCAGGCTGGCTCAAGACCGCGATCGACTCCGGCAAGTCGCTCGCCGACTTCGCCAGGTAAAGCAGACTGCCAAGCCGCCCCGAAGACCGACTTTGCGGACGGCGCGCCTGCCAGGATTCAAGGGGACGGGGCCGCGCTGCAAGCGCCAGGCCCGGCGGCTCTCCTTTTGAGACATGTGCCGACGGGAGGCGGTCGACGCGGGTTCTATGAGATCGGTGGCCGCCTGCCCGACAGACTGCGTCAGGCGCATTGGCTGGTAAGGCTGAAGCGCTGGCGCGGAACAAGACGCAAGCACGGCATCACTGATGAGACAGATGCATGGTCGCGTCCCAGACGATGGCTGCCGTATGACCGATCAGTGTTTCAGTTACGTGCGAGGCGCTGGCCCTTCCGACTTGCGCTTCCAAAGGCGGTCTGGCATTCAGGCGCCGGCGCTCGGTCCATCACCTCAGCAATGGCTTACGGCGTGGCGTCTTCATATGCCTTTGCGGCGTGCGCCCTTTGCTGAGGCCTCTGGACGGGAGGTATCCTCAGCAACGGTAGGTCCACGGGGCCGGACGTCCGCACTTTCGCAGCTCTCGTTGCGCGGAATGGGTGGCTCGACAATGCTCGCTGCGCCGGACGCCAGGATCTACCCAGACGACGCTTCCTGGTGATCTTTGACTGCTGGAAGATTCCCGGAAAAGCAGCGTGCGGAATGGAACGAGACGACCCCGAGCAAACCACCTGAAATGTCGAATGCGCTGGATCGCCCCCAGCTGCATTTGCCCGGCACCGGCCAAGCACGGTTGACGGGTCGCACGAAGGGCATGAGCGGGGAGCGATGATGGTGATCCGGCCGGGTTTCAGCTGGAAGCGGCGCCGCCTGGTCAAGGGCGTCACGTTCGAGCCACGTAGAAGCTCCTCCCCGCCGATGGGGCCGGCATATTAAGGGTTTCTTAAGTGGAACTTTCCGACACTGCATCGCATACATGTCAGCCGTCGCCATCTTCCTGAATCGACACGCCGCCTTCCCGCGCACGGCTGCCCGGCTGATTCAAAGGTTAAGGCGCAGTGGGCCCGCTGCGATCGCCGCTGTCGTGGCCTGCGCCTGTGTCATGCCCGCTCGCGCATCCGACGGAGCGCGCCTATCGACCTTGTTGGTCCTGATGCGGCCCGAACTGGGCAACTCGCCACTCAAACGACCCGTGCTTCTCAAAGCCAGCGACACATCCAACGGACTCAAGGGCGACGTCTACGCCATCGTCGACCAGCCCCTGGCAACACTGTCGTCGGCACTGGCGACACCGGCTCAGTGGTGCGAAGCCATGCTGCTGCACATCAACAACCGCAAGTGCACCGTGGCGAGCGGAACCTCGGGCCAGGAAATCTTGTTGAGCGTCGTACGCAAATACGACCAGCCTGTCGAGAACGCATTCCGTCTGCCGTTTTCGTTCACGCTCGTCGACAAGAACTCGCAGCATCTGGAGGTGCAACTTGGAGCTTTGTCCGGGCCCCTGGGCACGAGCAATTACCGCATCGCTATCGAGGCTGTCCCCGCGGATGCATTGCACAGCTTTTTGCATTTCTCGTACGCGTACGAAGAAAACTTCGTGGTACACACCGCCATGCAGGCCTACCTCGCCACGTTTGGGAGATCGAAGGTCGGCTTCACCGTCATTGGACAGACGCCTGAAGGCACGCCCGAGTACATCGGCGGCACGCACGGGCTGCTGGAGCGCAACGCGATGCGCTACTTCCTGGCGGTGGACGCCCATGTCAACGCTGCGAAGGACACCGAAGTCGCGCGCAACGCCTGGTTCACGGCCGCTGAAAAGTATCCGCGCCAGTTGCACGAGATCGATCGCGCCGTTTACCTTGAGCTCAAGGACGCCGACGCGCGACGTTGAAGGCGCAAATATGCTGCTACCTGAACGCGTCCAGGCCATCGCAGGCGTCATGGTCCCGTCGCGAGCCTGAATTCAGGCTCGAAGGAGTCCTCGGCCCTTGAGGTGTGGGTCACGATTGCAATCCCAGCCGCCGCTGCCAGTCAATCGCCTTTGCGCACATGGGCCCCGCTGCCGCGACGAAAGCGCTCGAAGACATGGCCTCAGTCAGCCCGCAATGCCGGGCCCGTTGTCGTTGCCCGATGAGATCACCAATCGCGTGCAAATCAAGGGCTGAGACCGCGGCACCTTCAGGCACGGGCCCCGGGCGTCGCCCGCGCCCGCGACGATCGAGGGATTGGGCGGCTTGGCGATCACGCCCCCACGAGTCGCGGCCGGGACTGGACCTTGTCACGCTCGTGCTCACGTTCAACGATCACGGCCTCGGCCACATGGGCGTCGACAGGGCAGCGCTCAAACGTGCTGTCGTCGCTTCACTGAAGCCGGGCGGGCCCGTACATTCTTGCCGGCCACGGCGGACGTCCAGGGCCCGGCGTTTCCGAATCGGGAACGCTACATCGGATCGAAGAAGGCTTTCTGTGCAACGAGGTCGAGCAAGCCGGGGTCGGGCTCGCAGCCGAGGGCGACTTCCGGCGCTACGCCGCCGATCCGCGCGACGGCAATACGCCGCCGCAAGCCAAAGACGAGTTCGTCCTCGCGTTCATCAGGCCTGAGGCAGGTCTCATTGGTTCACCCATTGTTGACGCATGGGAAACGGGACCTTTGCGGCGAGCCGGTGGCGCCGCGGGCAAGCATCCACGGCCCGACACCCAGGATCCGATCAGATCGAAAGCTATCTGGCGGACTTAGCCATTGGGCGCGGGGTCTTGATCAGGAAGCTTCGGCTCTTTTGCAGCGCGGTCAGTTCGGCCAACCGCGCTGGACAGTCTGCATTGGTCGCCACCAGCACGAACGGACTACGGCGCAGCGCCGTGATGCTTTTTTCCACATCGGCGGGGCGGCGGCCTCTCGAAAGCTGTCCGGCGGACACGAATGCGGCCGACTGCCTGAAGAACGCATGCTCAAACGCGGGTGTGCCGCAACGCGCGGCAATGACCCGATAGTCCGCCTCCTGCTGCTCACCAGCCGTCGAAGAATCCTGTTCCTGGCCGGCCTGCGCGCCGACTGCCAGCACAGCAGCCGCCATCGCCCCGGAGAGATACCCTCGCAGTGCTTTCATTCATTGCCTTTCGCAGTCTCCACCATGCATTGCATCGCAAGTGTTGCGTCGGGGTCAAGGGTACGATCGCGAAGGCGTCGCAGCCGTCCGGTCACCGCCGTCGCACGCCGAGGCGCGTGGTGAAATTTCCACGATGCCTGACGACGGTTCGCGCATTGAAGAGGCGCGCCCCAGCGCTGGCGCTGCTTTCGGCACGCATGAGCTTCTTGACCCGGCGCTGCCGATTCACCGCTGTCCGGTCAATGAGTCATGCCCATTCGCGCCACCTCGGCAAAGGTGTGCAGCTCTGCGGCGTCCATGTCCGAGACAGCCCAGGCATGCAGGTGCCTGGGCCGCCGGTCCCAAGGCCTACGTCGGCAATTTCAAGGACGGCACCGTCAGCGTCGTCGACATCGATCAAGGCAAAGTCACCAGCACGGTGTCGGTGGCCGCTGGCCCGGACGGCATCGTCGTCACGCCGGACGGCGCGAACGTCTTCGTGAGTGGTTCGAGTGCTTCATCGATCAGCGTGATCGACACGGCCAGCGATCGCGTCAGCCGGAGCATCGAAGTCGGCAGCGGACCGCAAGGTCTGGCCGTCGTGCCCGGTGGCCAACGGATTCTTGCGGCCGTCAACGGGATGGACCGTGTCGCCCTGATCGACGTCGCTTCCGGCGCCGTTACCGCGACGGTGCCAGTGCCCAAGCCGCACACGATCGCGGTGCGACCCGACGGCACGCAGGCCTACGTTGCCTCCCAGGAACCCGGCATGTTCTCGGCGGCCATCATCGACCTGGCCTCGCGCAGGGTGGTCGGCAACATCGCATTGGCCAAGCCGCCACGCGACCTGGAGTTCGGGCACGACGGCAAGGCGCTCTACCTGACGCTCGCCGGCATCGCGGCCGTGCAGGTGATTGACCCCGTGACCAACCGCTTCGTGGGGCAGGTCGCCACGGGTGTCTCGCCGCATGTGGCGCAATTTTTTGCCGGGCAACCCCGGGGCGTCGCCGTGGTGCAAGGGCCCGGCGAAAGTGGCGTTCTTCGATCCGGCCACGAACACCGTGGACCGCACGGTTGCGGTCAGCCAGCCTCACTGGCTCGACGTCACGCCTGAAGGACAGCGACTCGTGGTGAGCAACGAGGGCGACAACACGGTCAGCCTCATCGACATCGCGAGTGGACGGACGCGCACGGTGACGGTCGGAAACGCACCGCGCAAGGTTGCGGTGCGACATGTTGCGGCGACCGCCGCCGCGGCCAAGGTCTCCATCGCGAACTTCGCGTTCGCGCCGGCGGAGCTTTCAGTCACGGCCGGCCAGAGCGTGGACTGGAACAACGATGACGGCGCCCCGCACGGGCTGGCGTTCAAGGACGGCGCAACCGGCGCCCCGCTGCTGCTGCCGGGCGCTGCTTTCAGCCGCAGGTTCGATATGCCCGGCAGCTTCGACTACGTGTGCTCGGTGCACCCGTACATGACGGGCCGTGTCGTGGTCAGGGCGCCCTGAAAAGTGGTCAACCGCAGGGCTGGATGCGAAGGCGGGACGTTCGACGTTTGAGATGACGTCGTCCTTCCACGAAGGAAAGACGCGCGATGTCCGGCATCCCGGCCTTCGGGCTTTCAACGGCGCTCGCAACAACAAGCACTTGATGACACGACGACCGCCTCCCTTGAGGAAGTCTGCTGACTTCAGTCATGCAGCGGGCTCTGGCGATGCATGAAGTCGGCCGAAACTCGGGCAAGGTCAGCCCGCCTGTGCAAAGCGGTTGAAAGCTTGGCAGGCGGTTGGCCGTTTGACATTGAGCGAAGACCGTACGTCAGAGAGCCATCGACTTTTTGACACACCGCGCATGGCCAGTTGTTTTGGCCGTTTTGTCTCTCTAGCATGACCCGGCATGCCAATGCATGCGTGACCCTTCGTCGCCGCACCGCGCGTCGGGCCAGTAACTCAGGTGCATAGCGAAAAGTCATGCCAAAGTTAAAACTCCCCGATCGTTTCTTCGCCGAGCATGTGGTCGTGCTACAGGGCCAGGCTGGCGGCGATGTCGTGCTGCTGAAATGGGTGAACGGCAAACTCGTCGTCGTCAAAGTGCCGATCGGACCGGACCCGAGACTGGTGGACCTCTCCCGGGCGATCGGCGTCATCGGCGCCGCAGCGAATTTTCACGGTGAGGTGGCCAATCAGGTTGCCCATGCGCTGCAGTTCACGGTGGAACAAGGTCTGGAACATGCAATGGAAGGCATGTCACTTCCCGGCCGCGCCTGAGGCGTCGCTGGCCGAGGATTGCGTAGAGGCCATGCGAAAGGCCACCCCGGCCCTCCATTGCGCTTCGACCGCGAACCGGCGTTGAAGTCCAGCGACGGTGTGAATGGGCTCGCGTCCGAAGCGTTATCGAGGAGCCCGCCATGACCGGCGCGCCGACCTGTGGCGTGCTTTTCCCTGTCAGCGGGACCGGTGCTTCAGCGAAATGCCGGATCTGTCGGGTGCGTGCCGTTTCAACCCATGCGCTTGAGGCCGGTTGCCGCAACGCGAGAGGCGCAGGTCGCCCCTCGCAACGCGCGCATCTACTCATCATTTACCGTGAAATTGATAGCCCGGAGTACTCAACATGGCTGCCTTGTCCCGCGCCCGCGTGAAACGCTTTCTGCCAACGGCAGGACGCACCGCCACAAATCTCTCGGACGCTTTTGAGCTTCCGTCTCCGGCGTCGGAAGTGTCTCTGGTGGACGCCGACATCAAGACGCTGAAGCGGCTCGGCATCCCCATCAAGCCGAAAGGATCGCCCTCCTCCGACGCCGTCAGAATCTGGCGCAACGCGTTGTCGCGACGCCCGGAGGTGATCGCTCCGAAGCTCAGCAAGCGTCCCGAAATACGAACCTATGAGGGCATCAAAACGGGACGCGCGGCGGCGTCCCTCAGTAACGTCTGGAGCGGCGGCGTCGTCATGAACCAGACGGCCATGCAGCTTGTCTTCGGCCAGTGGGTGGTGCCCACCGTGCTGCCGCCAGCGAGCGCGGGGAACGCCGATGGCGATTGGTGGACTGTGGCCTGGGTGGGCATCGATGGTTGGGGTTCCAGCGACGTCCTGCAGTGCGGGACGGGACATCACGTATCGCGCCGCAACGGGAAGATCAGTACCGAATATTTCGCATGGTATGAGTGGTTCCCGGACAACTGGATTCAGATCAGCAATTTCACCGTGCAGCCCGGTGACACCGTCTCCGGCCTGATCACGTACGACGGTGTGGACCAGAACGGAGTTCATTGGGGCACCGCGACGTTGAACAATATCTCGCGCGGAAAGCTGACGCGGGTGCAGTTTCGATCGCCGACAAGTTCTGCATTCACCGGCTTCAGCGGGAATTGCGCTGAATGGGTCATGGAACGCCCGCAGTTTTCCGGGGTTCCTGCCCAAGTGCCTGAATTCGGCGAAATCGTCTTCACGAACTGCCTGGCCTGCTCGTCCACCGCAACATTCCAGGCAAGCGCCGGAACACCGGTCAATATGGTCGACAACACTTCCGGAAAAACGCTGTCAACGGGCCTTCTGGAGGGCGACTGGAAATGCACTTTCGTGGGTTGAAAGCTTGCCCACTCAATGGTTTCCGGGGGTCGGAAACCCGCATGAATGCTAGCTTTTGTTGGGTCGGGACATCGTACTTTACCGTCACTTCTACCGTCGAAGAACGAGAGCTTTTACTGGCGCGGGAGATGGGCTCGGTTTGCGAGCGGCAACTCCAGCGCATCAGTCGTCAACAATAGCCGGAGTTTGTAACGGCATCTGCACGTCTTCGCCTTCCGTTTCCGGAGCTTCTGGATGCTGTTGCGCCGAGGCTAGCAGACCGCCTGATCAGCCAGCGAGTCGAAACGCCGCAGCCATCTGCTCCTGCTCTCGTGCACGAACTTTCAGGCTATCGGCGATCTTTGGCCACTGCCTCACTACGGTCTGGCTGCGCGCGATGATCTCGTCGGCCAGCTTCTTGGAGACCCGAAAGTACGGCGCCACCGAACGCGCCAGACCCAGGTCCATCGCATTGTCGGCCTCGCTGACGTTGAGCTTCAGTCCTTGCGCCTCGGGCACGGGATTCATATCGTAGGCATCGGACAGACGCCAGCCCTTGCCGGGCACGAGGATGAAGCCGTGATTGCGCAGGTGATCGTCCGTGTTGGAGACCAACATGTTGAACACGATGCGCGACCACAGCTCACGCAGGTCGGCGACGGTGTTCGCACCGTGGTCGATCAGCACACGGGCGATCTCCAGATAGCTCGCACCGGTCGATGCATCATCGCCATCCAGGCGGCCGGTGAGCGTCATCGCCGAGGCGAAATGAAGCCTGCCCGCTGGCGTTCGGTCGAAGCGCCTCACTAGGAAGGTGTGCTGTCGGCTCGCGAACTTGCGAGCCAGGCTTTGCGGCACTGCGAGACCGCAACTCTGCGCGAGGGTCTGCACCACCAGTTCCCAAGCACCCATATCGTGCTCGTCGCGCACGCTGGGGAACTTGGCAATCCACAGTTGCCCCTGTGGATCAACGACGCTAGCTTTAGGCCGGGCCCCGCCCAGCGAACCGCCAGGTGCGATCAGCATGCGCAGCCAGTCGTCGCCCGCCGCCGACATGTTGTCCTCATCGCGCTCCAGTGCCAGGCTGGCCGCCTCCAGTTCGCGCAGTTGCACGAAGGGTGGCGCTGCAGCGCCGTGCTGGTTGTCCAGGAAATCTCCGGCGTCATCGCGCCGCAAGCGCAGCGCTCCGGAACGATAGGCGTCGTGCACGCCCAGGAGGTAGTCTGATTCATGCAAGCGGACGGCCTTGTCTATCTGCCCTGCCCTCTGCGCGCGCTCCAGCCGGCGCCGCATAAGCAACCTGCCCCAGCGATCCGGACTCGCATCGGCGAACACGCCGAAGGTCTCGTGACCCTGCGGCGGATGCTGCCGCCCCTCGAAGAGGCCCAAACGGGGATCCAGGTGCAAGCTCTCGGCGGCGCAATGGGCCAGCGCCGCGGCGTCGAACTGGAACTCGAAAACTTCGCGGCCTGCTCCACGCCTGGCATGCAGCCATCCCAGCCGCAGCGGCTCTGCGAGGCCAACCCAATCCGCATAGACGGCGATCATCGCTGCCATGGGCTCAATACACCTTCTTTTTCAGCGACGCCAAAGGCTCGATCAAGCCGGCAAGGGCATCGGCACTGGCGAAGCCACTCTTCTTAATCCAGTCCCGCGCGTCTTCCGAAGGCTTAAGTAGCTTCTTAATCTCCCGGCGGGGTGCATCCAGCCGGTCCACGGTTTCACGTAGTTTCACGGATGGTAGGGCGGCCAGTGCCTTGCGCATCTGTGTTTCTGGCAGTGCTTCCAGCGCCTTGCGCATCTGCTCGCTCGGCAGGGAGTTGAACAGCTTACGCAGTTGTTCTTGCGGTGAGCTTTCCATGGCATGCCGAAGCTCCGACGCAGCGCCTGCAACCGGCAGCGCCCTCTTGCCCGTCGCCGGCTGCCTAGCTGACGGCAGCACGCTTGGTCGTGGCGCCTTGGCGTGCGCTGGCAACTGTGCGTCCTGGAGTTCTCGGCCGACAGGATCAGCTTTGCCGAGCAAGTCGAGGTCCTTTTCGATGCCCAGCACCTGCATGACGGCCAGGTAGGCTCCCATGGTCACCCCCGATCCACCGCGCTCCAGGCTACGCAGTGTCATGGGCGCCATCCCGGCTCGCTCGGCAACCTGCTTGGCCGAGAGCCGTCGACGCAGCCGCGCTAGGCGCAGACGATTGCCGAACTGACGCAGCAAATCGTCGGTGGTGGGAAGCAAAGGGGCAGTCTTCTTGGCCATGATGCCGTTATTTTAGCCACGATCGGTCAATGAACGCCAGAATATCTACACTTGCACGCCCCTCTCTTCCAGATTATCCACACTAAGTGCCACTATATTGGCTCTATTTGCCTGAGAAAGCCATATTTCTAGCGTCCGGTGATACTACTGGACACGGCGCCACAGGACATGCAGTAAGGCGCCATCGCCTGAGCCCGGACCACCAGCAAGATGGGACCTCCTCCGGAAATCTGGCGATTCAATTTTTTGGCCAAGCCTATTTTGGCAATAAATATTCTTGAATAGGCCAGTTTTGGCATTAATCAGGGCGGCATATTGGCTTACTGGTTCTTTCCTGCGCATCCAAGAGTTTTCTCCGTTTTTTATTTGGTTTCGAATCTTAAAGACGCATCGAATGCTTCCATTACAGCAAGCTCTTCAGGTGTGTTTCGCGTCTCTCCCTGGTTGCGCTTTCATGCGCATGGGCTTCGGTTGGCGATCATTGCGCCCGTTTCAGGGAGCGCTCGATTTTTGGGCAAAGTCGACGACGACGGCCTCAAAGGCTCCATTTGACGTGGACGCTGACGACGAATCTCCTCAGCAGGACTTGCTCAAGCAACAGCCGCTCTGCGGCTCATCTGTCCCCGAGGTCTTCATGACATGGGCACTCAGGGCTTGGAGAAAGTGAAGATTGCAAGGGGTTCGATGACACCTTGAACGGTTCGACGGGCCACTCAAAAGTGGTCCGACACGGCTGCGCCGGCCGAAGGAATATCCGTCAGGGAAAGCTCCTGGAGTCGGAGGGGAACAATGCGCTGGCAAGAACCGCACTCGGGAGCAGTTGGGCGAACGAAAGAGGACGATTTCGGCATTTTTCTGTCTTTGGACGATCGCATCAGAAACAGCGTAAAACGAGCTAAATATTGAGCAATTTATAGCTCACTGGAGATCTCATGGCCATCTCGGTGCGCGACATCGTTCCCTTCTCCACGGCCCGGACTCATCTTTCCGATCTCGTGTTGGAAGTCCAGAACGGCGCAGAAAAGATCATCACGAAGAACGGTGAGGCAGCTGTCGCCGTGATCGACGCCAAGCGGCTCGACCACTATCACCGGCTGGAGCGCGCACGCATCCACCTTCTCTTGCTGGACGAAGTGGACAAAGGCCTGGCCGACGTGGAAGCCGGCCGTACCGTCGACGCCCTCGAGGGCCTTGCCGCGCTGAAGCTCAGGCGCAAAGCGGCCATCGACCGCAATACAGATTGAGATGGAGGGCGCCAGCGAAGATGTGCAATTGGCACAGGTGCGGTACGCAAGCAACTTCGCACGCAATCTGGAGAGCATCGAAGCTTTTTGGATCGAGAACGGATTCCCCGAAAGGGTATGACCGGCTGCTGGACGAACTGAGCGATGTCGTCGTTCCCAACCTGCAACGCCATCCAGGCATGGGCCGTTCCTTCATGAGCCGAGCCGTTGACTCGGCGGGAGCCGAGCGGTGTGTGAAACGCATCACTTCGCGCTGTCCACTCTCCATCCGAACGCTCAGGTGCGCGAATACGTGATGGACGAATACCTGGGGCTCTACGTTGTGGCCGAGGACGGTGCAAACGCATCGACCATCGTGCAGTTGCTGGCGATCAAGCACCAACGGCAGCTTGGCTTTGACGTGCGAGCTCTGGATTGACGGCAGCCTACGCCCGAGCGGCGAGGCAATGAAACCGACGTAAGCAATGGGATGAACGCCCCCACCCATAACGGCATCGACGTGCCAAAGTGGAGATGTTGATCAACCACTTGAACCGAGAAGGGGCGTCCACCATGAAGCTTACGACTGTTGGCATCGACCTGGCGAAGAACGTGTTCCAGGTCCACGGAATCGACGAGCACGGCAAGGTACTCGTGAAGAAGCAGCTGCGCCGAGACCAGATGGCGACGTTCTTCGTCAACCTTCCGCCGTGCCTGGGCGGAATGGAGGCCTGCGGCGGCGCTCACCACTGGGCGCGCAAGCTGCAGGCAATGGGTCACACCGTGCGTCTGATGGCCCCGCAGTTCGTCAAGCCCTACGTCAAAACCAAAAAGAATGATGCGGCCGACGCAGAAGCAATCTGCGAGGCAGTTGGCCGCCCGAACATGCGCTTCGTGCCGATCAAGAACATCGAGCAGCAGGCGGTGTTGGCGTTGCACCGGGTGCGCCAAGGCTTCGTGAAGGCGCGCACGGCGCAGGCCAATCAGATCCGCGGCCTCCTCGCCGAGTTCGGGCTCATCGTTCCCCAAGGCATCGGCTACGTCGCCTCTCGGGTGCCGGAGCTGATCGAAGACGCCGACAACGAGTTGCCCGGCTCCTTCCGCTTGCTCGTGCAGCGACTACTTGACCACCTCAAGGATCTCAATCGTCAGGTCGAAGAGTTGGAGGCGCAGATCCAGGCATGGCACCGGAACAGCGACCTGAGCACCAGGCTCGCCCAGGTGCCCGGCATCGGTCCCATTACGGCGAGCGCGCTGGTCGCTTCCATTGGAGATGCAAAGAACTTCGACGGCGGCCGACAGCTGGCGGCTTGGCTGGGCCTGGTGCCCAGGCAGCATTCCTCCGGCGGCAAGTCGAACCTGCTGGGCATGAGCAAGCGCGGTGACAGCTACCTTGGCACCTTGCTGATACACGGTGCTCGGTCGGTGATCTACCGCGCAGGGCTTAAGGCCGATCCGTGCAGTTGGGTCAATGCGGTCGTACAGCGCCGAAACAAGAACGTTGCGGCGGTCGCACTGGCTAACAAAAACGCCCGGATCGTCTGGGCATTGCTGGCTCACGACCGGCGATATGAGACGGGTTACAGCCGCGTTCTCAACGCGGTGTGACCCAAGGTCAACAGCGGTAAAAAACCGACCTCAGGGAGAAATA
>JAQGMP010000053.1 GCA_028292285.1 Variovorax sp.
GAATCAGCGTGCTGAACTTGGTGCCGAGTTCCATCTGGCCGGCGTTGGCCACTTCATGGTGATGCACTTCGACCGGGATGCCGAGGGCTTCGAGCACGAGGCACATTTCCGAGCGCATGTCCTGGAAACTGTCGACCGGCGGCACCGGAAAGTAGCCGCCCTTGGTGGCGGGACGGTGGCCGGTGTTGCCGTGCTCGTATTCCTTGTCGGTGTTCCACGAAGCTTCTTCGGAGTCGATCTTGACGAAGCAGCCCGACATGTCGTTCTTCCAGCGCACGCTGTCGAACACGAAGAATTCGGGTTCCGGTCCGAAGTAGGCCGTGTCGCCCAAGCCCGAAGCCTTCATGTAAGCCTCGGCGCGCTTGGCCAGCGAACGCGGATCGCGCTCGTAGGGCTTGCCGTCGACCGGGTCGATCACGTCGCAGGTCAGGATCAGCGTCGTTTCTTCGAAGAACGGATCGATGTTGGCGGTGTTCGGGTCGGGCATGAGCTGCATGTCCGACGCTTCGATGCCCTTCCAGCCGGCAATCGACGAGCCGTCGAACGCGTGGCCCGAGGTGAACTTGT
The DNA here is from genome assembly GCA_028292285.1 of Variovorax sp. Taxonomy (GTDB): domain Bacteria; phylum Pseudomonadota; class Gammaproteobacteria; order Burkholderiales; family Burkholderiaceae_C; genus Variovorax. The sequence goes on from JAQGMP010000053.1 coordinate 568, forward strand.
CTTCATCGAAAGCGGAAACCGGCACGGTCACGTGCTGCTCTTTGCCTCGCGTGTCGGTGAATCGGAAGTCGATGAACTTGACCTCGCTTTCCTTGACGAGTTTGAGTACATCGGCGACGGTCTTTGACATCAGGTTCTCCTGTTGGGATAGTGGTTGGAAACGCGGAAGAGACGAATGCAGGTTCTGTGCCATTGCCCACAAGGCAGAGGCCGGGTTCTGCGGCCCCGGAGTCCAAAAGCAGGCGAGCGTTCGCCTTATTGGTGCAACGCCTATTAACGCACCAATTCAGGGCCAAGACGCGCGTCGAAGGTGCGCAAGCCCTCCAAAAGCTGTGCGTAGGCGGCCACGATCTGACCCGGGTCGCCCTTGACGCCGAGTTCGATATGGCGCCCGTACGTGGGATGGTCGACGCTGGGCAGGCTGAAGACCTTGATGCCGGCGTGCGTGCGCTCGATCGCCTCCATCAGCGGCGTGAGCGTGGCCTCCATCGCACCGAAGACGATGACCGATTTTTCCGCCGCCGAACCGTGCGCGAAAAGGTCCGTGTAGCGGCTGTCGAGCACCGACTCGATCATCGGCCAGGCCATCACCGGAAAGCCCGGCACGAAGTGCACATCGGCGACGCTGAAGCCCGGAATCTTGTTGTACGGGTTGACGATGATTTTGGCACCGAGCGGGAACACGCCCATGTTCAGACGATGCACGTTGTCGGGGCGGTCGGGCTCGTACGGAACGCCCGATTCACGAGCCGTGTCTTGCATGCGTTCGCGGATGAGCACTTCGGCCTCGGGATGCAATGCCAGTGGCACGCCGAGCGCCGCCGCCGCGCACTGGCGCGTGTGGTCGTCGGGCGTGGCACCGATGCCGCCCGTCGAGAAAACGATGTCGCCGGAAGCGAAGGCGCGTCCCAGCGCGGCGGTGATGCGCACCGGCTCGTCGCCGACGTATTCGGCCCAGGCCAGCGGCAGCCCGCGCGCGGCGAGCAGTTCGATGACCTTGGGCATGTGCTTGTCGGCACGCTTGCCCGACAGGATTTCGTCGCCGACGATGATGAGGCCGAAGGCCCGCTTGGCCGCGGTGCTCGATTGATTGGTCATGGGGAACTCCATTGGGAAGCCAGTGCGTCGTTAACCGATGCGGTCGTGACCGCGACAGCGTTCCCCGCCGCGACCAGCCGCTGTGCCCGCAACTGGTTGAGCGCATCGAGACAGTAGTGTGCGAACCAGAGCGCAGAAAACGCGAACACCAGCGTGTAGATCCAGATCGCGATCGGCACCAGCACGAAGAACGCGGCCGCAAAAAGAACGCCCGACGCCCATACGATACTCGGCGCCGCGCCAAGGTAGCCGCACAGCACGCCAATGCCCAGCAAGGGAAGCCGATGGGTGCGCAACAGGGTGGCGCGCTCTTCGGCGCTGGCATGTTCGGCCAGCGCGTCGAAGCTCATCACGCGGTAAGTGAGCCAGCCCCAGATCAGCGGTGGAAGGATCAGCACCAACGGCGGAATCAGCCAGAGGGGCATCGATACGACGAGCGCGACCAGCGCCAGCAGCGTGACGCCGATGGAGCGCGCGATGCTGCCGACCATCGAGGCGCCCTTCTTCTGCTCGAGCGCCGGAAAGCGCCGCTCCGCCACCAGCCGCGTCAAGGCCGGCGCCATGAAAGCGGCCACGACGATGAGCGACACGAGCACCAGCAGGGGAGTGCTGGCGAGCACCACCGCGAGCGGTGCCAGGAACGAGCGCGGGTCCGCCGAAAAGAGTCCGCCGATCCAGCCCCAGACACTCGACAACAACGGCCACGCGTCGAGCGCCCCACGCGTCCAGGCGACGGCAGGCGCCCAGTAAAAGTAGCCGAGGCCGCCCGCCAGCACCACCATCACAACGAGCGGCAGGAAGGACAGCAGCATCACGCGCGGCCGCAGGCAGTAGGCGACGGCGCGCCAGAAGGAATCGAGGAGGAGGCGCATCGGCCGAGAGGATAACGCCGGCCGGTTACCGAAGTGTCAACCGAACCTTCAGCCGCGGCCCGCCATGCGTTTGAGCGCAAACCATTGCTGCGTCCAGAAGCCGCGGCCGTAGTCGCGCAGCCGCCCGGCAGCGTCGGGCTCGACCTGGTCGCGAATGCCGGTCGCGTCGTAGCGCGGCTCGAAATTCACCGTGCGAAAGAGCATGTCCCACCATGGCAGCAGCACGCCGAAGTTGTGGCCGCCCAGCGTTTTTGCGCCGGCCGATTCGTGCCCGAGGCCGATGCTGTGATGCAGCCGGTGAAAGCGCGGGCTGATCCACAGCCGCTCGCCGATGGCGCCGAAGCTCAGCTTCAGATTGGCATGCTGCAAGCTCTCGCTCAACTGCGTGAAGGCGACCACGGCGATGAACTGGCCCGGCGCCACGCCGATCAGCTGCGCCACGATCACGATGAGGGTGTCGTGGATCACGTCGTCTAGCAGGTGGTTGCGGTTGTCGCTCCACATCGTCATCTGGCGCTGCGAGTGATGCAGCGAGTGCAGGCCCCACCACCAGTTGAAGCCGTGCTGCCCGCGGTGGATCAGGTACTCGACGAAGTCGAGCACCACGAGGTACATCGCGAAAGCGATCCACGGCACATCGGTGACGCCGGGCCACAGCTCATCGAGATGCAGCGTGCCCCAGC
>JAQGMP010000070.1 GCA_028292285.1 Variovorax sp.
GCCGACGAGTCGCTCACGCAAACACTGAAGGCGGCGCTGGCGCTGGTCGACGTGCGCGTGCTCGACCACGTGATCGTCGCGGCGGGCCAGACTCTGTCGATGGCCGAAAAAGGATTGATCTGATGGCACGCGCCAAACCCGATTCAGGCAAACCGCCCATGGACCTTCGCTCTGGCCCGCGCGCCGGCCTGCGCTCGCTGGCCGACCTGAAGCAGGTGCAGCAAGCGCTGGCCGCCGCACGCGAGCGCGAAGAGGCCCAGGCGACGCTGCGCCTCGCCGCCGAGAAGAAACGCGCGGCCGAAAAAGATTTGTTCAGCCGCGCCATCGGTGCCACCGAACCGCTGCGGCGCAAGGCGTCGGTGCCGCTCGCCCCGGAGCCGCCGGCGCCGATCCCCTACCAACATCAGCTCGACGAGCAACGCGTGATGCGCGAATCGATCAGCGACGAGTTCGACGTGACCACGCTGCTCGACGTCGACGACGCGATGAGCTTTCGCCGCCCCGGCATCGGCACCGACGTGACGCGCAAGCTGCGCGCCGGCGAATGGTCGATCCAGCGACAGGTCGACCTGCACGGCCTGCGCAGCGACGAAGCGCGCGAGGCGCTCGGCGCGTTCATTCGCACCGCGCATCGGCAAGGCGTGCGCTGTGTGCGCGTGGTGCACGGCAAGGGATTGGGCTCGCCCGGCAAGCTGCCGGTGCTGAAAACCAAGACGCAACGCTGGCTGATCCAGAAGATCGAAGTGCTGGCCTTCGTGCAGGCCAAGCCGGCCGAAGGCGGCGCGGGTGCGCTGGTGGTGTTGCTGGCGCCGGTGGGACGCCAGTAGCCCTTTCGCCCTGTCGACTGGCTAAACCAGCAGCGACTTCAACGGCACCGCCGCATCGGCCACTGCCGCCGGATCGGGGTTGCGCCCCGCTTCCATCAGCTTGCGGCTCATCATGTGATCGACCGGCGCGTTGACCGACTCGACGCACGCGAGCTGGCCGTCGACGTAGTGGAACAGCGAGAACGCGTTCGGATTGGCGCCGGGCCCGGGCCGCCGCACCGTCGCCTGGCCCGCTGCATCCTCGGCAGGCAAGAGCCCGACCATCTGCAGCCGCATCCCGCCCTGCTCCGACCAGAACCACGGCATCGCATCGTGCGGCCGCGGCGCGCCGGTGAGCGTGGCGACCGCGGTGCGCGCCTGCTCGTTCGCATTGGCGACCGATTCGAGCCGCAGCGCGCGGCCGGCACGCCGGTCCGGGAAGCGCGTGCAATCGCCGATCGCCAGCACGGCCGCGTCGCTGGTCTGCATGTGCGCGTCGACCACGATGCCATCGGCGCACTCCAGTCCTGCAGCCTCGGCCAACGCGGTTTCCGGCACCGCACCGATGCCGAGCAGCAGAAGGTCGACGGGCACCGCGACGCCATCGATCTCCATCGAAAGCAGCCGGTCTCCGGCAATTTCGAAGCCGCCGACCTTCGCGTTCAGAACGATGTCGATATCGGCCGCGCGATGCACCGCGAGCACATGCGCCGACAACCCGGGCGACACGGCGCGGCCCATCAACCGGGGTGCCGCTTCGACGACCCGCACGGTCTTGCCCATCGCCTTCGCGGTGGCGGCCACTTCGAGCCCAATGAAGCCACCGCCGAGCACGATCACATGCTGCGCCGACGCGAGCTGCGAGCGCAGGCGATGGGCTTCATCAGCCGCGCGCAGCATCGCGACATTGGCGAGGTTGTCGGGCAGGCCGGCGAGCCGGCGCGCGCGCGTGCCCGTCGCCAGCACCAGTCGATCCCACGGCAAGACCGCGCCGGAGCGCAAGGCGACGGTATGCGCCGCGCGGTCGATCGACGTGGCCGCATCGCCGAGGTGCAGCGTGATGCCGGCCTCGCGGTACCAGTCGACCGCCTTGTGCGGCTGCGTCGCTTCTTCCGCATTCTTCAAGAACGCCTTGGACAACGGCGGCCGGTGGTAAGGCGCGCACGGCTCTTCGCACACCAGATGAATGCGAGCGCCCTGCCCGGCCTCGGCGAGCCCGGCGCACAACTGCGCGGCGGCATGGCCACCCCCGATGATCAAGATGTCGTTCATGTTGTTCATTTCGCTCATGCAGCTTCTCCCCGGTTCCGCATCCAGTCCGCGGTCTTGAAAAACGAGTCGCGCAGACGCTCGCGCAATGGCTCGTCGACACCCGTCTCGCCCATCGCCTGGTCCATGCACGCGAGCCACTGGTCGCGCTCCTTGATGCCGATGCTGTGGCCGCCGATGCTTTGCGGCAGATGCCGCGCACGCAGCATCGGATTGCCGAAACGGTCGGTGTAATGCTGCGGCCCGCCGAGCCAGCCGCACAGGAACCAGAAGAGCCGCTGGCGTGCGTTGTCGAGCGTGTTGCCGTGCACCGCCCGAAGCTGCGCATAGGCCGCCTCGATCTCCATCAGGTCGTAGAAGCGCTCGACCAGTGCCTTCACTTTTTCTTCGCCGCCGATCCACTCGAAGGGCGAATCGAACCTGGGTTTTTCTTGAATCTGCATGAGTGACATTGTCGCCACTGCGGCAATCAGCTGCGGCCCAGGGTCTCCTCGACCCATCCGATCGAGTGATCGGCTACTTCTTCCCAGCCCGGCGACGCGATCAACCAATGGGTGCGGCCTGCGAACGACTTGAACGCGGTCACGGCTTTCGAGCGGCTGTGCTTGCGGCGCATGGCGCGCACCATGCTCGCGGTGGCGGTGCGGTCTTCGTCGCCAGCGATCAGCAAAAGCGGCGCACGCGCCGGATTGCGCCAGTTCACAGCGCAGTGAATGCCGAGTACCAGTTGGTAGTAGATCTTTCCGGGGGTGGGCACGATTTGCGCTGCGTAGTCGGCCTGCTGCTCGACCAGCGGCAGCGTGTGGGCAAAGCCCCATTGAAAAGCCCCGAACGGCATCCTGACCAGCTTGCGCCAACCAGCCCATTTCAGGAAGACGAACAGCGCCGCCCTGAAAGCGGTGGGCGTGGGGAACACACCGCGCGGTGGCCCCGGATCGATCGCCACGCCGGCCGCGCCCAAACCACGGTCAAGCAGCAATTGCACGAACAGCCCGCCGAAAGAATGCCCGACGAGGATCGGAGGCTCCGGCAAAGAACGGATCACCCTTTCGTACGAACCGACGATGTCCTCGATGCCTATGTCCGCGAGGCGCTGATCGGCGCCGCGTTTCAGTTCGTCGACCGGCCGGTCGTCGTACGGCCAGGCCGGCGCGATGCAGGTGTAGCCGCGCGCCTCGTAACGTTGCTTGAAGCGATCCCAACAGGCCGGTGTGACCCAGGCGCCGTGGATGAAAACAATGGTTCTGCTCATGGGGGAGCACTGTCCGACAACGTGGACGCCGCCGCCATCGGTCGAATAACCGACCCCTCGCCGCGAGGCGCTGGAGTGAAAATGCCACATGCCCCCACGCGAGAACCCTTCTCCCACGCCCGATGAGATCCCCCGCACCGACGCACTCAGGGCGCTCGCCTTCATGGGCGACCTCAGCATGGGCCAGCCCATCGATCACTCGACGCGCGTAGCGCGCTTGAGCGAGCGGCTTGCCGACGCGCTGACCGTTGAAGACGAAGTGCGTCGCGACCTGTTCCCCGTCGCGTTGCTCCGCTGGTCCGGCTGCACGTCGAACGCGGCTGATGTCGCCGACACCATCAGCGACGACGTGGCCGGCCGCGCGGCCATGCTGTCGCTGCAGATGGACAAGATCCAGCTGCGTGTGCCGCCCGAATCGGTGGCGTTGCGCTTCGGCGCCATCGCGGCCATCCACTGCGAAGTCTCGGCCGTGATTGCAGGGCTTGTCGGTCTGCCACCGCCTGTGGCCGACGCGCTGCGTTGCACCTTCGAAAATCACGATGGCAGCGGGCCACGAGGCCTGCGGGGCGACGCAATTGCTCCTGCAGCGGCGCTGGTCGCGCTCGCGGGCGATCTGGAAATCTTCACGCGGGTGTACGGCCTGCAGGGCGCTCTGGCCCTGCTGCAGAAGCGCGCAGGCAGCAGCTACCCGGCCAACCATGTCGACATCGCCTGCCATCACGCACAGGAGTGGCTGACTGCGCTGCAGCGAGACCCAGCACCGTCACTGGAAGAGGCAGATGACGCTGCGCCTGCGGTGAGCCTCACTGTCGTGGCCG
>JAQGMP010000091.1 GCA_028292285.1 Variovorax sp.
CAGCGTCGTCGACGCATTGCCAGATCATTCCCATCGCTGCCGCATCGGCGGCCGGCACTTTGTCGCCGAGCATCGCCAAACCCAGCGCGCGGGCGTTGCCGACCAGGCGCGGCAGCAGCCAGGTGCCGCCGGTGTCGGGCACGAGACCGATCTTGGAAAACGCCTGAATGAAGCTGGCAGAGCGCGCCGCGATCACGAAGTCGCAGCACAGCGCGAGATTGGCGCCGGCGCCGGCCGCGACGCCATTCACTGCAGCGATCACCGGCACGGGCATGGATCGGATGCGCTCGACCAGCGGCGCGTAGGTGCCGGCGATCAGCTGGCCGAGATCCTTGCCGGGCGCGGCCATCGGGTCGCTCAAATCCTGCCCGGCACAGAAGCCACGGCCGGCGCCGGTGATGACGATGCAGCGCACTTCGGCATCGTCGGCGGCTTCGTTCAGCGCGGCCAGCAACTCGGCGTGCATGGCGGTGGTGAAGCTGTTCATGGCAGCCGGGCGGCTGAGCGTCAGCGTGGCGACCACGCCGTTTCGGGCTGCAAGTATCGAAGGCTCGGTCATCGTGTTTGTCTCCTCATGTCGGCTCACGGTGCCGGCAAAACACTATTGACCGACCGTTCGGTAGATTTTAAGATTCGGCGATTGCGCGGCGCAAGCCCTCGACGTCAGTGCAAACCCTGAGGAGACAAGAACATGCCCTGCTATGCCATCGAAGGCGTCGTGCCCGTGGTCGACCCGACGGCTTATGTGCACCCGACCGCCGTGCTCATCGGCGACGTGATCGTCGGGCCGGGTTGCTACGTCGGGCCGCTGGCCAGCCTGCGCGGCGACTTCGGCCGCATCGTGATGAAGACCGGCTCCAACGTGCAGGACACCTGCGTCGTCCACGGCTTTCCGCTGCAGGACACGGTCATCGAAGAGAACGGCCACATCGGCCACGGCGCGGTGCTGCACAGCTGCATCGTGCGGCGCGATGCGCTGGTGGGGATGAACGCGGTTGTGATGGACGAGGCGGAGATCGGCGAGGCGTCGTTCGTCGCGGCCTGCGCCTTCGTACCCGCGGGCATGAAGGTGCCGCCGCGCAGCCTGGTCGCCGGCATGCCGGCCAAGGTCAAGCGCGAACTGAGCGATGCCGAAATCGCCTGGAAGCTCGAAGGCACGATGACGTATCAGGAACTCACGCGCCGCTGCCTTGCCAGCCTGGTCGAAGTGCAGCCGCTCACCGCGGTCGAGGCCGACCGGCCGACCGTGCGGCGCTCGTCGGTGCGCTCGCTGGTCGACACCAAGCGAGGCGCGAAAGCGGACTGACCCGATGGCACGCGGAAGGGCCGCCAACTACGACGACCAGCGCGACATGATCCTGGCGCGCGCCGCCGGGCTGTTCGCGCAGCGCGGCTATCCGTCGACCTCGATGAACCAGGTGGCCGATGCATGCGGCCTGTCGAAGGCGACGCTGTACCACTACTACCGCGACAAATACACCTTGCTCGTCAGCATCGCGGACGGCCATGTGTCGCGGCTGGCGGCGCTGGTCCAGGACGAAGACACGCTCGCGCTGCATGGCGAGGCGCGGCTGCGTCATTTCATCCAGCGCATCGTCGCCGAATACGCCGATGCGCAGGACGCGCACCGCGTGCTCACCGAAGACGTCAAGTTCCTGGAACCGGACGATCGCGAACGCGTGCTCGGCAAAGAGCGTCAGGTGGTGGCGGGCTTCGCCAAGGCGGTGGCCGAGATGCGCGCCGGCCAACCCGGTGCGCCGCTGTCCAAGCCCCTCACCATGCTGCTCTTCGGCATGATCAACTGGATGTTCACCTGGATGAAGCCCGGTGGCGATCTCGACCACGCGGCAATGGGGCCGATCGTGGCGGATCTGTTCATCGGCGGCATCGGCGCGGTCACTGCGCCGACGCTGCCCGTCGACCTCAAGCCGGCTTCATGAAGCCGACGTCGCGCGGATAGGTGTATGTCACACCGTTGACCACCAGCGTGTCGCCGTTGAAGTTCTTCAGGTTCGGCAGGATGTCGAGCAGCTGGGCATCGTTCAGGCCGAACCACTTGCCCATGGTGGCACCGTACTGGTCGACCGACGTCGTCGGAATCAGCCGGCCCTGGCCCACGTGGCCTTCGTAGCCGTCGAGTGTCGACGTATTGTTGATGCTCACCACCGGCGGCGCGCCGTAGATCATCTTGCCCTTGACCGCGCCACCGACCACGAAGTGATGGCTTCCCCAGCCATGGTCGGCGCCGTCGCCGTTCGATGCCAGCGTGCGGCCGAAATCGGAGGCGGTGAAGGCGGTGACCTTGTCGCCGACGCCATCGGCCACCATGGCCGCCTGGAAGCTGCTCATGGCATCGCTGAGTTGCTTCAGCAAAGGCGCCTGGTTGGTGATCAGACTGTCGTGCAGGTCGAAGCCGCCCAACGACACCATGAAGACCTGCCGCTTGTTGCCCATGGCGCCGCGGCCGCGGATCAGGCGCGCCACCATCGCGAGCTGGCTTCCGATGTTGGTGGCGGGAAAAACTCCCGTCCCGTACGGCAACCCGATCGCGCCGGTTACCGTGCCTTCGGCGTCGACGGCACGCTTGGTCACCCTGTTGTATTCGTTCTCGAGCTTGTGCGTGCGGGCTTGCTGGGTCAGCGCCTGCATCGCCGACTTGACGGTGGCCGAGCCATACAAGGTGGTGCCGCTGGCCGGGCTCACGCTGTTGATGCGCACGGCGCCGCC
>JAQGMP010000093.1 GCA_028292285.1 Variovorax sp.
GAATCAGCAGCGTCGGCGCACACAGCAACACCAGCATGCCGAAGTCCTGCACCAGCGGCAGCAGCAACACATACACCAGCGAAATCGGAACTGAAAACAGCGTGAACTTGAGAAAGCCGTTGATGGCGGGCGACGGATCGTCCAGGCCCGCGAAGAAGCTGCAGAAGACCGCTGCCATCATCGTGGCGACCGAGCCAGAAGGCCACGCGGTCGCGATCCAGAACGCGCCGCACAGGCAGATTGCCAGGATGGCGGCGATGGACGACAGCAGCGCCATGCCGATATCGCGGTGCAGCACGCGGCTGCTGAAAGCGGTCGCGCGCCGCAGCGGTGCGGCGGCGCCGACGAGGCCGGCATCGATGGTTCGGCGCAAGGCGCTGCAACGGCGCCAGCCATCGACGAGTTCTTCGAGGCGCACGGCGAGGGCGATGCGCAAGGCTTGGTGCCAGGCATCGTCCGGGCGCGCGGTGGTGCCGGTCTGGCCCAACTGCCAGAGTGCTGCGCGCAGGTCGTCGGACGCGCTGTCGCGGTCAGGCGCGCCGCTCGATTCGAGTTCGATCCAGGCGGCGACGCGCGCCAGCGCAGCGGTGATGTCCGGCGCCAGTTCCCCTTCGGCGTCGGCCAATGCCTTGAGCCGGTCTTCGACGGCCGACAGCGTCGGCGCCAAGCCGGCGACCGCGTCCTGCATGGCGCCGATCGCACCCGCCGTCCAGCGCAGATGGCCGGTGTCGAAAGGCACGTGGGTCGACAGAAGGCGCAGCTGCGTCAGGTCGATGGCGAGCCGCTGACGGTCGTCGGCCAGCTTCTCCCCGTCCTCTGCGATGCGAGGCGCAGTTGTCGGTGCTGCTGCCGTCACGGCGACCGTCGCAGGCGCCAGCAAGTCGGTGAACCAGCGCCGTGCATCGCCGGCCGTCCGGTCCAGCAACGCCAGCAGGCTCGGCGCCAGGCCCACCGGAAACACCAGGCTGTGAACGGCAGTCGCACACAGGATGCCGACGCCGATTTCCTCGACGCGGGTGATGGCGATATCGAACAGCTGCAGCGGCGTGTCGACCGCCGGAAAGCCGATCAGCGCGGCCGTGTAGCCGGCCAGCATGAAGACATAGGCACGCGGTCCGCGGTCGAGCAGCGACAGGAACAAGCACAGCCCGACCCACAGCGACAGCGCGAGCACCAGCAGTTCGGGCGCGTTGGACAGCGCCGGCACCAGGAACAATGTCGCGGTACAGCCGACCAGCGTTCCGCAAAAGCGGAAGAGGGCCTTCGAGCGCACGGTGCCGGCCAGCGGCTGCGACACCACGTAGGTTGTGAGCACCGCCCAGAACGGGCGCGGGAGGCCGGCGCGGCTCGCCACGTAGAGCGCCAGCATCGCCGCCGCAAAGCTCTTCAGCGAAAACAGGATCTCGGCGCGCGTGAATCTAAGGGTCATGCGCGGCAACGTCGAGGCGGTCACGGTCGGCTCGTGGCGGCGCTGCGCGCGGTTCGGTCGAGCCGGCTTTGCAGCACGCCGAAGACGCGCAGGCACGCGGCCATGTCGTCGTCGCTCACGCCTTCGAACAGGCTTTCCCGAAGGGTGTCGAGGGCGGCTTCGATCTTGGCGCGCGCGCGGTTGCCGACGGGCGTGAGATGAATGGTTTTGGCACGACGATCGACCGCGTCTTCACGCCGATCGATCATGCCGGCTTCGACCAGCTGATCGAGCTGGCGCACCAGCGACGGACCTTCGACCGCCAGCACTTCAGCCAGCACGCCGGGGCGCACGCCGCTGCCGAGCCGGCCCGCCATCACGAGCGGCCAGGCCATCGCCTGCGACAGCCCGATATGCACCACCGCCTTGTCGGCCGCCGCACGGTAGCCGCGCTGTAAAACGGGCAGTGCGTTGGCAAAAATCATCAGGGCCTCGGGCCGGTCGGCGGGGGATTTCATGAAGCAAGTATAGGCTATTAGATAGCTTGCTACATAAAAGGGGCGATCCTGCTTTTTTATTGCGGTCAACGGCCGCTGCGGCGCTGCCGTCAGGCGCGCCCGAGCCGCCGCCGAACGAAGGCCTTGATCGGGCTGGAGCCATAGACCATGCGCGAAAAACTCAGATACCAGGACTTCGGCAGGCAGATTGCAGCGTAGTAATACATGCGTTGCTGAAGCGGCGCCGCGCGCGTTTGTGGGTGGCGCAGGACGCGGCTCAACAAGCCCATGTCCTTGCCCGAACCCGACCACCACTTGTCCAGAAACTGCAGCCACTGATACGACGGCTGGTCTTTCAGCGGTGCTTCCCAAGGCGCCGCGGCCTGCGGCCGGTATTTGGCGAACAGGCCGGCAATCCACGGTTCGAGCCGCTCATAGCGGCGCCGCAAAATCCGCACGTTGGGCAGCGACGCCATCAAGCCGCCGGCCGACGACGACTCCGGGTGGATGCGGTAGCGCGTCAGCCCTTCGTCGATGAAGGCGACGGGGCTGAACAGCGCCCCGGCCAACGAGAGCTGCATGTCTTGCTGCATGCCCCGGTCGTCGTCGAGCGGGCCGATGTCGCGCAGCAGTTCCCGCCGGAACGCGAGGCCCGACATGGGCGTGACCACCGGGCATTGAACGATCTGGCGCACCCTGTCGGCCAGGTAGCCGTGCGGCAAGGCATCCGGGGCGTAGTACGGAATAAGTCCCAAATCCGGCTGCGTGGCCGAAAAGCGCTTGAGCGGGTGATGCACCCAGCCCGGCACGCGGCCGTCCACGCGCATTCGCAGCGCAGCCAGCACTTTTTCGATGCGTTCGGGCGCCATGATGTCGTCGGAGTCGATCATGAGCACGACATCGCCCGAGCAGGCCGCGATAACCGCATTGGCCGCGCTGCACATGCCCTGGTTCTCGTTGAGTATGGCTTTGACTTGCCGCGGGTAGCGCCGCATATAAGAAGAGGCGACATCCCAAGAGTTGTCGGTCGAGCCGTCGTCGACCACCACGATCTCGTCGGCTGCGACGGTTTGCGCCAGACAAGACTCGATGCACTCGGCCAGATACCGCCCGTAGTTATATGAGGTGATCGCGACGCTCACCGTCGGCTTCGGCGGCAGTTCGCCGAGTGGCAGTGGCTCGGGTGCGTTGTGCGTCATGCGAAAAGTGTAGCGTCGCCCTCAACTTCGGCGCCCGGATGCCGATATGAAGGGGATGGCCGCCTCCCTGTTCCTCACTTCGCACCACGATTTGTGGACCGTCGCGGCTTCGGTCGTCATCGCGATGCTGGCGTCTTTCGTCACGCTCGACCTCTCGATGCGCGTTCGCTCGCCCAGCGGCGACGTGAGCCATATGTGGTGGATGACGGGCTCGCTGGTCATGGGCACCGGCATCTGGGCCATGCATTTTGTCGGCATGCTGGCCTACACCTTGCCGATCCAGCTGGGCTTTACCGCCTTCATGACGCTGCTGTCGTGGGTCGCCGCCGTGGC
>JAQGMP010000215.1 GCA_028292285.1 Variovorax sp.
CGCGCATTGAATCGATTCTTCCGCAGCCGCTCGTCGCGCCGACCGACTGGAATGCGTCGATCGCCTGGCGCTACCGCCGCCGCAGTTCGGGTCACGGCGCCCTCGAACCTGTGCGCCATGTTGGCACCATGCCGCTCGACGCGCTGAAGGAAATCGCGGTCCAGAAAGAAAAGATCGAACGCAACACGCGGCAATTCGTCGAGGGCAAACCTGCCAACAATGTTCTGTTGACCGGCGCACGCGGGACGGGAAAATCGTCGCTCATTCGTGCATGCCTGCAGGCCTACGCGCCGCAAGGCCTGCGCTTGATCGAGGTCGACAAGGCTGAACTGGTCGACCTCCCCGACATCGTCGACGTGGTGTCGGGACGTCCGGAAAAATTCATCGTCTTCAGCGACGACCTGAGCTTCGACGAAGGCGAGCCCGGCTACAAGGCGCTGAAATCGATCCTCGATGGCTCCATCTCCGCACCGACGCCCAACGTTCTGATCTACGCAACGAGCAACCGGCGCCATTTGCTGCCCGAGTACATGAAGGACAACCTGAGCTACACCCACACCGAAGAGGGTGAGGTGCATCCAGGGGAAGTGATCGAAGAAAAGATCTCGTTGTCGGAACGCTTCGGCCTGTGGGTCAGCTTCTATCCGTTCAACCAGGCGGAGTACCTGACGATCGTTGCGCAGTGGCTGTCGTCCTTCGACGTCGATGCGGCGGCCATCGATGCGGCCCGGCCTGAGGCGCTGGTCTGGGCGCTGGAGCGCGGTTCGCGCAGTGGCCGTGTGGCCTACCAGTTCGCGCGTGACTACGCGGGCCGGAGCGCCATGTGAGCCAGGCCAGCGACAAGGCGCGTCAGCACACCGAAGTCGCGGTCGGCATCCTGATCCGCCAGAGCGACGATGCGTTGCTCTTGTCGACGCGCCCCGAAGGCAAGCCTTACGCCGGCTACTGGGAGTTTCCGGGCGGCAAGGTCGAGGCCGGCGAGACCATTGAAGAAGCACTGCGTCGCGAACTGCACGAAGAACTCGGCATCATGATCGGCGGTGCATCCGTTTGGAAGGTGACGGAGCACGACTACCCGCACGCATTGGTGCGCTTGCACTGGTGCAAGGTCACAGAGTGGACCGGCGACTTCGAGATGCGTGAAGGCCAGGCGATGCGCTGGCAGCAGTTGCCGCTGGATGTAGCGCCCGTGTTACCCGGCGCGATGCCTGTGCTGGGCTGGTTGGCAGCCGAGCGCGGCTTGGCTGGCTAACGGGCTGATAGCTTGATCGCTGGCGACTGACCCGGTCGACTACTGAAGCCGCGGATCGCCGAACGGATCGTCGTCCGGCGGCGCGTCGGCAGGCATCCTGAATTCTTCACTGGCCCAGGCACCCAGGTCGATGCCTTTGCAGCGGGCGCTGCAGAACGGCCGATACGGGTTGCCCGGTGCGTAGACGCTGTCGCCTCCGCATGCAGGACACCGGACGATCCGGTCGCCCGCCTTGTTGACTTTGCTCGTCGCCACGTCGTCTCTCCTGCCTTCCGATCTCAAGCGCAAAGAGTGAGCTCGAGCGGCGCGTCGTCGGTGCTCTGATGCAACCGGTCGTCGGCTTCGTGCCGCATCAATCGCACCGACACCATCAAGCGGTTGCCGCTGATCTCCGGAATCAAGCCCAGCTTCGGGTCGATGCGAAGGCGCAGCAGCTGAAAGCTGCGTCCTTGCGGCAACGTCTGCTGAAACTGGCCGTGGGCGGCGATCACTTTGTAGGGCACGTCGGCGTCGCGCAGCAGCTTGAGCAAGAGGTAGATCGATTCGGCCAATGGCGCGAGCGTCGTCAGCCAGCGCTCGAGGTCAGTGCGCCTAACCTTGGCGGTGCCGTTCTGCCAGGCGAAGTAAGCAGGTAAATCGAATTGGCAGGTGCCACCCGGAATGCCAACGCGGCTGCGGATGCTCATCAGCCATTCATTTTCGGTCAATGACTGTCCGGCCTTTCCGGGCACGGTGTTGAGCGTGGTGAAGTTGCGCTCCAGTTGCGCAACGACCTGGTCGAGCACGGCCTCGGAGATCTGCGGATTGCCCCGATAGCTGTTGAAGACGTTCTTGTGCTTGTCGAGGTCGCGCAACACGTCGGCCTTCAAATCGGCGCGCGCCGCCACGTCCATGATCTCGAAGATCGTGACGAGTGCGTAGTGATGCGACAGCGCGGAGTCGGCAGGCACCAGTTCGCCAAGGCGGCGAAAAAGATGCTCGAGCCGAAGGTATGTCCGGATGCGCTCGTTGAAGGGGTACTCGTAGAGAATCACGCTGTTCCGTTCTTGTCGGGAATCATAGTCTCACGGCAGCCGCGGCGCGGGCGGCGGCAGGACCTGGCGGACGGCTTCGAGCATGCGGTCGCCCACGATCAGCTGACCGTGCATCGAGAGGTGCGTGTCGTTGGGGAAATAGAAATCGCGAACCTTGGCGCGCTCCTCGGCGGCAAAGCTGAAAAGGTCGGGCCCGAGGTTGGCATCTTTGAGTGCAGACACGAAGGGCGCCGCATGGTGTGTGTCGACATAGACCGTGGTCTTGTCCGGAATCACCATCCAGACGAACTTCAGGTTGGGCTGCGCCGCAGTGAAAGTCTTCATTTGCTCGACGGCCTCGGCTTTGAGCGGTGGGTTGTCGGTGTCTTCAAAGAAAAAGAGGGCCTTCTCGCAAAGCTTGTGGCTGAAGTATCGGCAACCGTCCGGCACCGGGCGCACCCAGGTTTCGTCGCCGAAAAGCGCGTCGCCGGAGAGTTGGCGGACCTTTCTCATGTTCGCGTATGTGATCAGGCCGGTCGTCAACTTTGCGTTCCAGTTCAGCGCGAAGTCGGGCACCGCTTCCAGTGGTTCGAGAAACGGTACGGTCTTGACCACCGGCTCCTTCGACATGGCAGCACAGCCACCACCGTTGAGCCGGTCGCCCAGCAACCGCTCGACACTCTCGACAACGACCAGCTTGCCGTTGAATCCGGCGCGGCGTATCCACGGTGTGAAGTCTTTGCACAACGGGCCGGTCTGGCCCCAGTAGATCGTGGCTACTTTGTATCCTTGTTGCACCAGCCGCGACTGCCACCGGAGCGTCATCGAAAAACTGTCACCCACCACCAGCACATCAGCCTGGTCCAGCGGAACGCCTTTGATGTATGCCTTCGTTACGACCGGAGGCGCTGCCAGCCAGCCGAAATCGGCGTCCGAAAGGCGGCCGATGCGGGTGAGATCGCCATAGGGAGCCGGCGTAAAAAGCGTGACGAGCAGCATCGAAATGATGATGACGAAGCCAGCACCAAAGTAGCGGAGCCACAAACGTGCCGGCATCATTTTCCGGCCTCCTTTACGGCCTGCAACATGCGGGCGCCGACAACCGCATAGCCGGCTGGCGAAAGGTGCGTGTCATTGGGGGAATAAAAGTCCATGACGTGCTGCCGACTGTTAGCGGCAAGCGCAAAAAGATCGGGTCCGAGGTTCAAGGCGGTGAAAGCATTCATGAAAGATGCCGCGCGGTACCGGTTCGTATACACAGTGGTTTTGTTCGGGATCACCATCCAGATGACCTTGGGCATTCCCGCGAGCGCGTCGAAGCGGGACATGAAAGCTGCCGACCTTTCGGTCAGTGCTGGGTTGCGGTCGTCGTCGACCAAAAAAATTCCCTTGGTACACAAACGATTGCTGAATTCCTCGCAGCCATTTGGTAGAGGGCGCGACACGATCAGATCGCCCCATCTCGGGTGATTGAACGTAAGGTCAGTTTGACTGGCCTTGATGGCTCGCGTATGAATGTACGTTAACAAGCCGCTCGCCCATTCGGCGTCCCAATTGAGGCGCGGTGGCGACGTCATTGCAGAGTCTGCAGCCAACTGGGTCGCGCGAGGAATGGCTTGAAATGCCTGCGACATGGTCGTGCATGCTGCCGCTTCATCGAGCCGCTCGGGAAGGAGGCGTTCGATGCTTTCGATAATGACGTAGCGTCCCTTGAAGCCCGAGCGGTGCAGCCAGTCGGGAAAGTCAGCACATAGCGGCCCGGTCTTGTCCCAATGCGTCGTGACCACGTGCAAGCCGGCTTCGACGAGTGACGCCTGCCACGCGAAGCGAATCGAAAAACTGTCGCCGATAACGAGCACGTCGGCCGTCGAGACGGGGGAATCGACCAAGTTCGCTGCATCGAACTTTGGAGCGGGCGTAAGCGCCGCAAACTCAGCCTCGGAGATCCGCCCGATGCGTGTCAGGTCGCCGTAGGCGACAGGTGTGAGCAGGGTGATCCAGAGAAACGCAAAGCAGACGACAAAGCCGACGCCATAGATGCGAAGCCACAAAACGCCAGGCTTCATGGCTAGAACTGAAAATACAGGAAGGGACTGTAGGTGCCCAGCCGTGATACGCAGAGGCCCAACAGAATGACGGTGCCGAGCGCAGTCAGGGCAGGCGCGATGCGTGCGAGCACCTCGCGATGTGCGATGGCACCTGGCAGCGGGATCCACCGATCGAGCGAGATCGTCGGCGGCAATGCCAGGCAGATGACCATGCCGAGCAACAGCGTCTGGAAAAATTCCGGCTTGCGAAACGGCACCACGAACTCCGCGAAGGCGCTGACCGGGGCGCCATGGAAGCCCAGCATGCCTTTGTAGATCTCGATTGCCGCATTCATGCTTTCTGCGCGAAACACCACCCAGGCCACCATGACGCACATGAAGGTCAGGAGCCAGCCGAGTACGTGTGCCAGTCGACCGCTGGACGTTTTGCCATGGCGCACCTTGCTGTTCCAAAGGTGGTTGATGACGAGGAAGGCGCCGTGCAGCGCGCCCCATATCACGAACGTCCATGCCGCGCCGTGCCAGAGGCCGCCCAGCAACATGGTCATGAAGAGATTGAAGTAGCGGCGGCCGGGGCCTTTTCGATTGCCGCCCAGCGGTATGTAGAGATAGTCGCGCAGAAATGTCGACAACGAGATGTGCCAGCGGCGCCAGAACTCTATGATGTTCGTCGACTTGTACGGCGAGCGGAAATTCAAAGGCAGTTGTACGCCCAGGCAAAGCGACAAGCCGACGGCCATGTCGGAATAGCCGGAGAAGTCGAAGTAGATCTGCAGGGTGTACGCAAGCACGCCCAGCCACGAGGTGTACAGGGAAGGCAAGACGCCGGTATGCACGCCGTTGAACACCATGTCGGCATACTGGCCCAGGCGGTCTGCGATCAGAAGCTTCTTGGCGAGCCCGAAGGTGAAGATCGCGATGCCCAGCGCGAGCTTGTTGCTGTCCGCGCGATAGGTCGACGGGTTAGCGAACTGCGGCATCATCTGCGCGTGATGCAGCACCGGCCCGGCCACCAGATGCGGAAAGTACGTCACGAACAGAAGGTAGGGAATGAAGCGGCGCTCTTTCACTTTTCCTTGCCAGCAATCGACCAGGAAAGCGATCTGCGTGAACGTGTAGAACGAGATGCCGATTGGCAAAGCGAGGTGTAGTAACGGCAGTGGTGTCGCGCCACCGGCTTGCAGGCCGGCGTTGACGTTTTCTACGAAGAAATTGGCGTACTTGAAGACGGCCAGCACCCCCAGATTGATCGTGAGCGCCACGATCAGCGTACGCTTGCGGGCGGCGTCGCTGCGGCCAGGTTCGGGTGTCAGACGCTGCGCGATCCAGTAGTTGAAGCAGATCGATGCAAGCAGCAGCGGCAGCGCCTTGACGCTCCACCAACCATAAAAGAACAGGGACGCCAGCGCCAGGAAGCCGGCCGCTGCGCGCGCGTTCCGGTGACCGATCAGGAAGAAGCCGATCAATACCAGCGGAAAGAAGAAAAAGATGAACGCGTACGAATTAAAAAGCATCGAGAGATCGGGCTGACGTCGTAAGACTCTTCGCGGGTCTTATAAGTTCGTGGTAGCTCGGTGCCGAGCGTGGTCGCGGATTATCGCGTAGGCGGCCCGGCCCAACGATTCACCAGTGCGCGCACTTCTTCGGCAAGTTGGTCAAACGACTTTCCGACATTGAAGATGACCGCGTCACCGGCTTTCAATCGCGTGCTTCTGCTGGCTTGCAGGGCCAGCACCGAGAGCGTCATCTCTTCGGTCCAGTTTGAACGGGCCATGACGCGCGCCACCTGAACGTCAGCCGTGGCGTCGACCACCAGCACGCGATCGACCTCTTGACGCCAGCGGCCCGATTCGACCAGAAGCGGCACGTCGAATACGACCAGGGAGCCCACGGCGGCTGCCGCTTGAAGGTCGCATTCGGCGCCGATCATCGGGTGCAGAATCGCCTCGAGTTTGGCCTTTTGATGGGGGTTTTCGAAAACCATCGACCGCATACGCGCGCGGTCGAGCGAGCCATCCGGCGCAATGACGGCATTGCCGAACGCCGCGCTGATGGGCTCCATGGCTGCGCCGGAAGGCAACGTCAAAGCGCGCGCTATGGCGTCGGTGTCCACCAACGCCGCGCCGCATTCGACAAGCATGGCTGCAACCGTGCTCTTGCCACTGCCGATTCCGCCGGTGAGGCCAAGGCGTTGCATCTGCAGATTCCGTGGTATCTCAGGTCGCCCCGAACGGAAACGCGAAAGGGAAGTGCTGGCGAACCTCGATCGGACCGATGACCAGGCAGAGCAAGCCTGCGCCCGCAAGGAAAGGACCGAACGAAATGGGAATGTCCTTGTGCGCGATTCGGCCCGCCCAAAGAAGGATCGCACCCAGAATGGCGCCGACGATCGACGACATGAGGATGATTGCGATCAGATAGTCGGAGCCAAGCCAGGCGCCGAGCGCGGCCA
>JAQGMP010000249.1 GCA_028292285.1 Variovorax sp.
CGCACCTTGCCGGCGCGCGAGTGCTTGAGCACGTTGGTCAGCGCCTCTTGCGCGATGCGCAGCAATTGCAGCGACGCCTGCGACGACAGCGCGATCCCGCTGTCGGGCACGTCGATGGTCCATGCCGTGCGGATGTGCGCCTCCTCGAGCTGCGCCTGCCACCGAAAAAGAAAGTTGCCGATGGTGGTGCGAAAGTCGTCGTTGTCGGGCGCCAGCGCATCAAGCGCCAGGCGCATGTCGGCGATGCAGTCACGCAGCGTTTCCGCGACTTGCAATCGATCGATGTCGCCGCGCTCGACCCGCAGCAGCGAGGTGAAGAGCCGCGAGCCCAGGCCGTCGTGGATTTCCCGCATGATGAGCTGGCGTTCCTGCGATGCGGCGTGTTGCCGCTGCAGGACCGACAGCCTGTTGAAGTTGTCGGCCAGATGGCGTTCGCGATCGGCGACGCGCGACTCGAGCGTGTGGTTCAGGTCTTCGAGCGCCGCCAGCGCGTGGATGAAGCG
This sequence comes from Variovorax sp., assembly GCA_028292285.1. Lineage (GTDB taxonomy): Bacteria > Pseudomonadota > Gammaproteobacteria > Burkholderiales > Burkholderiaceae_C > Variovorax. The sequence continues at coordinate 504 of JAQGMP010000249.1, forward strand.
CGCGGTGAGCACGCCGCCCATCGCCAGCAGCAACAGGTTGGCTGCGTGATGCAGCAAAAAGATCCGCTGACTGGCCCAGAGAGACCATAGCGGCGTGTCGATGCCGACATCCCAAGACACCAGATAGTCGAGCACGCCGGCGATGACCGCGATCACCAGCGCCAGCGGTATCACAGCGGCTGCCATCGTCCGCTGGCGCCAGACCGAACGCAGCGAAATGACGAGGATGGACAGACCGATCGGAATGAGCCCCGCCGTCCAGTAGCGGTTGACCACGGCTTCTCCAGCCTGCCCGCGCAACGCGAGCCAGAGCGGCCCCGCGACCCAGTACGCCAGCAGGCCACGCTCTGCCCAGAGGCGCCGGATGCCGGCAAAGCGCAGCGCGAACAGCGCCATCACCACGATGAAGCCACCGGTCGCCGCGAGATAGGCGATGCGCCAGAGGAGCCATCGATCGGCGGGCACGACCTCGATCACGAACGTGAGCGTGCGAATGCCCCAGAGCGCGGCCGCCAGCCCGAAGAGTCCGTACAGCACCTCGCCGCGCCTGCGCCACCAGATGAACAGCACGCAGCCCGACGCCAGCAGGCACACCAGCACCGTGAACTGGGGCATGGTCCGGGCCAGGAACAACCGGGCGTCGTACCGCGGCAGAAGTTGCACTTCCGGCCCGAGGTCGATGCGCGGAAGCCGGCGCGGCGTGGCCGCGGGCACCGCCGCGACGCGGATGTCCAATACGTTGCCGGCGAGCCGGAGCAGGTTGGCGGGCAGCACGATCAGATGCGGCCGCTCCCAGCGCACCCGCAGAACGTCCGAGCTTTCGGGGATCGCTCGGACGAACTCGCCGTTGAGCCACACCTGCCCGCCGTCGTAGAGGTAAGGAAGGTACACGGCGCACGTGGTGCCAGCGCCGATGCTGGCCCGATCAAAGGCCGCGCGGTACCAGACCGCGCCTTGCCCCTCGAAACCCTCGGAACCGGAATTGACCGGCAGCGCGGTGGAGACCCAGGGTCGATCCGCGGCCGGCGGCGTCGTGTCGTCGGCCACCAGCATCAGCATGCGGTCGATCTGCCGCACCTGCGCTGCCGCGCCTCCGCCGGACAGCAGGCAAGCCGCGACAACGCAACCGGCGAACAGGCGGGCAATCCGGATCATCCCCCGGAAGACCCGCGAGGCCGGGATCACAGAAGACCCATCTGGCTGGCTTCGTACACCGCCTCTCCGCGCGAGTGGACCGCCAGCTTGCGATAAATCTTCTTCACATGCGCCACCACCGTGTGCGGCGAGATTCCGAGCAGCTCACCGATGTTCTCGAAGGTCAGGCCCTTGGCGGTGAGCCGCAGCAACTCGGTTTCGCGCGCGGTCAACGGGGACGTCGGTGTGGACAGCTCATCGGGATCGGCGACAGCGGTGGGCTTCACCGCCAGTCGAAAGCGCGCCAGCACGCGGCGCGCGATGCCTGGGCTGATCGGCGCGCCGCCCGCGTGCAGTTCGTGGATGCTCGTCGCGATGCGCTCGGCCGAGGCGTCTTTCAGCAGGTAGCCGCTGGCGCCGGCCTCGATCGACGCCACCACATGGTCGTCGTCGCCAAACATGGTGATGACCAGCACGTCGCACTGTGGATGCCGCAGCGCGGCGTGGCGAATGACCTCGACGCCGCTGATGTCCGGCAGCCCGAGATCGACCAGCAGCACGTCGGGCCGCTCGAGGTCGAGCATGGCGATGCCTGCGGCGCCACTGGACACCGCAGCGACCAGCCCGAGCCCGGCATCGCCCAGCACGGCGGTCGAAAACCGCCGCATGAATTCCGGTTCGTCTTCGACGATCAACACCCTGATGGCCATGCGCTTCCTTGGTTCCTTCGCGAGAGGATGCGCTCATTGTCCCGAATCGCGCGTGGGACGGCCATCACGCGAAGGCGCTATCGCCATCACGGGCCAGCGCGGCTATCGTTCGGCGAACTCAAACGGAATTCGCCTCATGCAAAGCGTCGATCAATTGCTGGCCCGCGCGCTGTCGGTGGTCGGCGACGGCAGGCCCGGCCACGAACCCATCGTTTATTGCGACGGCAAGGGCGGGTTCGATCCGGCCGCGGCGTCCCCCGCGCAGGACTTCGACGTCGCCGCCAAGCTGGCGTCCGCGTCCGCGGAAGCGCGGGCCCAGTGGCAGCACATTGCCAGCCAGGCCGATATCGACCTGAACCAGCCGGGCCTGACACTGCCGGGCTGCGACTGCTCCGGCTTCGTCTGCTGGGCGCTCGGTTTCACGCGCCAGCCGGCGCCCAACGTCTGGATCAACACCGACAGCATCTGGGCCGACGCCAACGGCCACGCGACCCGATTCCGGAAACTGGCAAGGGCCGTGCCCGGCTGCCTGGTCGTCTACCCCAAGCCACGCAAAGAAAAGTTCGGCCACGTCGGGATCGTGACCGCAGTCGACGCCGGCGGTGAAGCAAGAACGATCGTCCATTGCTCGGCCAAGAATTTCATGGCGGCGCCATTCGAGTCCATCCTGAACAACGACACCGACGCGTTCAGGCTCCAGCCGCTGTCGATCTACGCATGGAGCCGCGACGTGCAGGGACCCCCAAGCGCCTAGCGATGCGCTGGCGCCCGTGAGCGGGCCCAGAAAAACGATCCACTGGCCGGCTGCTCGAACGAGATCGCATCGCCCCGCTCGCGCTCAAAAAAGCGACGTTATGACGGAGGGGAAGAACCCGTTCTTCGTCGTTCTTCGTGATACCGACGGTCATCTCGTTGCCATCCGACGGCCCGCTGCGGTCAGCTATGCCGCAATCGACACACAGGATGGATCGCCGCTCCATTGCACAGGCGAGACCGCGGACGGCGCCGTGAGGCTAAGCATGCCCGACCCGCGCGATGCGCGCTCCAGTTCGCGCCGGAATACTCGCTAAAGCGACATCGACGGCCGCTCAGCCATCGCCGCGCGCCAGCGCTGCAGGTGCGGGTGCTGGTCCGTCGGCTTGACCTTTACCACCCGCGCGAAGTCGACCGCCACGACCGCGATGATGTCGGCGACGCTGAAGCGCCCGCTGGCGACGAACGGATGATCGGCCAGGCGTTCATTCAAGGTCACGAAGAATTGCTGCACACGGGCCAGTCCACGCTGTGCCAGCTCAGGAATTTGCGGGTAGTCCACCGGGCCGGGCAAGGCGCGATTGGCAAGCGAAGGGGCGCTGTTGCGCATCGCCTCGGCGATCGCCATCAGTCCTTCGAATTCGATGCGCCAGCTCCAACTCGCGATCTCCGCGCGCTCTGCCGGCGTCACGCCCAGCAGCGGCGGCCGCGGGTAGCGCGCATCGACATAGGCCGCGATCGCCGCGTTGTCGGTCAGCAGCAGTCCCTCCTCGGTGAGCAGCGCCGGCACGGTGCACAGCGGATTGATCTTGCGGTAGGCCTCGCCGAGCTGCTCGTTGGTACGCAGGTCGACCTGTATCGTCTCGTGGGCGACGGCTTTTTCTGCCAGCAGGATGCGGGCGCGGCGAGGACTCGGGGCCGAACTGGCGTCGTAGAGGGTGATCATCGGTGCTCTCGGTGGTTGATGGAAGGTCAGATCGCGCGCTCGTACAACGTCACAGCACAGGCGCCGCCCAGTCCCAGGTTGTGCTGTGGCGCCAGCCGCGCGCCTTCGACCTGGCGGCGACCGGCCGCACCGCGCATTTGCAGCGTGACCCCGTCGCATTGCGCCAGTCTGGTCGCGCCAATGGGCGCCCTTCGGACAGCAAACCGCGGGACGCGTTGGTGACGACCTTGCCTCCATAGATGTTGTTGCCATCCAGAATGAGCGTTCGGCACCGCCCTCTTCGCACAGACCGAGCGCCGCGTAGGTGATCAGTTCGTTTTGCGAAAAGCAATCGTGCAGTTCGACCACGTCGATCTCGTCGGGGCTGACGCCGGCCGCGGCATAGACCTTGGCTGCTTCAGCGCTCGCCATATCGTAGCCGACCGCGTCGCGCATGTCGTTGGTGTCGGAGGTCGTTGGCCGGTCGGGCGTCATGGCCTGGGCGCGGATGCGCTCCGCGGCCGAGATGCCGTGACGCTTGGCGTAGTCTTCCGAACACGGCACGGCCGCGGCGGCGCAGCAGGTCGGCGGGAGGCCACCAGCCCTGTCGTCGCGGCGGCCCGATTAGGTCAGCGAAAAGGAGCAAGGCAGGCTGACCACGGCATCGATTTCCATCGTCGACGGCGTACACGATCGGCGTACGCTCATAGATCACCATTCTTTCGGGCACCGCCGGCTTTTTCGGAATATCCATTCTCCAGATGGGCGCCGAGTCAACGAAATCCCGAGGCTGGTCTGCGCCTTTTTGCCCGGACCTGATCAGGCTTCATCGTGCAATCCGGCCTACCCGCGCTCGTAATTAAAGGAGGCGCTGGGTACAGGCCACGCATCTGACCGATAAGACGCGTCACTCCGAACAACGCGTCAATTTTTGGTGTCGCGACGCCAACACGGCTCGCGATCTCACGCACAGCGGCAACCAGGGCGTCGAGTTCAAGCGGCGATCGGCTTCGACGTCTTGCAGCATCGATGTCTTGAATGCGCCAAGCCTCAGAGTGACCTTGTGACGATCTTCGGGCGTCTCACCAATTCGACAGCCGATGCGCCCGCGGATGTCAGAGGCTTCGCGCATGGCGGCGGAACAAAATTGAGCCACAAGCGGGCCGCCCAGAAACCGACCAATGGTGGCGCCCGTAGGGCGGACACCGGATTCATCGTCATGTTGCCCCAGAGCATGTACCAGATGTGCTCGCGAACGTTGTCTACCGGCTCGCGTTGAAAGCCCACCCGGCCCGGCGATCGCCGGTCGCATCGACCCTGTCAGAGACGGCGCCGAACGCTTCACCGACGAGGAGTCGCTGGCCCCCATCGCGTGCCCGACGAAGCTCGGCTCAGGGGAAGCAGTGCCGATGTGCGCCACGCGACCAAAACCCTCCTCACAGCGATGGCGCCGGCGATGCAAGCCACCCGGGTCGACGGCGGACAAGGGACCGCTCACGGCGCTCGCCAGACCTTCGACAAACCACCAGGGCACCCCGTTCGTCGCTGGGATCGCGACCGTTTGCGGACCGATCAGCGGCGATCTTGGCGGCACGAGGGTCAGCGGCCGGACCTTTCACAGCGATGATGACCAGATCCTGGACGCCGAGCCCGCGAGGCTCCGCTACCGCTCTGGCCGGCGTCCGCGGCAGACCGTCGGCCATCTCGACTCGCCATCCGTGTGTCTGCAGCGCAGCGGGCGTCTGCCCCCGCGCCACCGCGCTTACATCGTTCTCGCCGCGAGCGGCGAGGCGGGCTCCAATATCCACCGATCGCGCCGGCACCAAATCTTCACAGCCATGCCTGCGAACGTGATTCGGTCAGGTCGCCTTGGTCGTTCGTCGCTCAGCGAGCGTCGGTAGATCGCGGCCCACCCGCCGCGATGTGCTCATCGAGGGATCCTCTGCGACCTCGCGCGCGTGCTCGATCAAAAGATCGAGCAATGAATCGAATTGGCGCCTTGCTGTCGCGTCGAGGCAGGCCACGATTTGTTCATTTCGTCGTTCGATCATGTCCATGACGGTCCTCCAGGTCCGATCGCCCTTTTCTGTGAGGGTCAGTACGACGCCGCGGCCATCGGTCGGACTCAGTCCCTTGTCGACAAGTTCTTGTTCGACCAGCGATTGCGCGGCGCGGCTCGCCTGACCTTTGTCCAGGTTGGCCTTTGCCGCGAGGTCATTGATCGAGAGCGGGCTGAATGAGCCTATGGCTGCGAGACAACGGCCTTCGCTCAACGAGATGCCAGCTTCGGTTTCGTAAGCGCGCTGAGAAGCGCGATCGGTCAATTTCGACAGTGTGTGAAGCCGGTGCGTGAAGCTGCGGTCCAGAAGGAATGGCGATTTCAGAGGGACTCCGGCGGCGTTAAAGATGCATCCACTTTACTGTCTTGGCACGGTGGAAGAGCAGATCGAGGGTTGTCAACAATAGTTGCGCCCGCAACTGGAGTAAACCCCTATTGGGCCGGAAAGGACGATCAATGAGACTAGTTGCACCCGCAACCATATGTTGGCTCGACAGGCTGCGTCGCTTTAAGTGACTTCTTAAAACACATTTCGGAGAGCCCATGAAACCACGGATGCTTCTTGCCATCATTGCGCTTGGCGCAACAGCCCAATCGGCCTTGGCACAACCTGCTGCTCGGTGGCGATCGGCAACTGCGTCTCGGCAGGAAGGAAAGCGCCGGGGACATGGAGCGCGTTTTCGAGCTCTTCCCGCATCTCAAGGAACGCAGGACGCAACTCGCCGGCACCTTGTCGGGCGGTGAGCGCCAGATGCTGGCGAGCGGCCGCGCGCTGATGGCCAGGCCCAAGCTGCTGATGCTCGACGAGCCGAGCCTTGCTCTCGCGCCGCTGGTGGTGAAAGTAATCTTTGGCACGATTGAGCGCCTGCGCGACACCGGCGTGACGCTGTTCGTGGTCGAGCAAAACGCGCGTGCCGCACTCGAAGCCGCCGATTGCCCATACGTTCTGGAGATGGGCGAGTTCGGGCTCGAAGGCGGTCAAAGGCCTGGCCAGGGACGCTCGCGTCATCGATATCTACCCGGGCGCGGTCCGCGTCCTTCGAAATAGCCCATGAAGCATCAATTCGTCCCCTACCCATTCACCTCGATCCCACATGTGGCAACGCTTCCTGCTCTGAAGGCCGGGGTCGAGACGGAACGACATCCCGTGGTCGTCGTAGGAGGTGGACCGGTAGGTTTCGCGACCGCGCTGGGCATCGCCAACCACGGCGTACCCGTCGTCGTCATCGAGGCCGACGACAGTGTCTGCTTCGGAAGCCGCGCCATCTGCGTGTCGCGGCGAAGTCTCGAGATCATCGAGCGCCTCGGCGCCCTCGACGGCTTTTTGGCGGAGGGCCTGCCCTGGACTGGCGGCCGAAGCTTCTATCGGGACACGGAGGTCTTGAACTTCAAGATGCCCCAGGACGAAAACCAGAAGCTGCCGCCCATGCTCAACCTGGCGCAGTACAGCATCGAGCAGTACCTCCTCGATGCCGTGGAGTCGAAGGCCGACCTGATCGACGTGCGGTGGCAGAGCAAGGTGACCGCGATAGACGCACGGCCCGACGGCGTGCGGCTGACCATCGAGACGCCGCTCGGCGGCTACTGCTTGGACGCGGACTGGGTCGTCGCTGCCGACGGTGGAAGAAGCTTTGTCCGCGAAGCGCTCGGCCTCCCGCTGCACGGAGACACGTACGAAGGCCGTTATGTCATCGTCGATGTCGTGCTCGATACACAGCGGCCGACAGAACGCCTCGCCTACTTCGACCCGGCCTGCAACCGCGGTTCGACCGTGCTGGTGCACAGGCAACCCGGCAACGTATGGCGTATCGACTATCAACTGCGCGACGGCGAAGACCCGGAAGCCGCGATTCGTCTGGAGAATGTCGCCCCGCGCGTTCAGAGCTTGCTGGACATGATGGGGGAGACCGGCGCGTGGCAGCCGATATGGACCGGCATCTACAAGGCGAACGCCCTGACGCTCGAATCGTATCGACACGGCCGCGTCATGTTTGCAGGCGATGCGGCTCATCTCCTGCCCATCTTCGGGGTCCGTGGCGCCAACTCCGGAATCGACGACGCCGACAACCTGGCCTGGAAGCTCGCGTTCGTAGCGAAGGGGCTGGCCAGCGATCGTCTGCTCGACAGCTACTCGACAGAGCGAGTGGGCGCGGCGTTCGAAAACCTTAGCCACGGCCGCAAAAGCACAGAGTTCATGGCACCACCGTCGTTCGCGTTCGATTTGATGCGAACGGCCGTTCTTGGTCTGGCCGTCGAACACCCGGGCCTTTGTTCGCTGATCAATCCGCGACAGAGCGCTGCCATCACCTATGTCGATTCGCCGTTGAATGCACGCGGCGCATCGGACAGTAGTTTCTCTCACGGACCGGTTCCCGGTGCGACGCTGCCCGAGTGCCCGCTGACCCTGGTGACAGACAGCGGCGAAGAGGTTCCCTCTCATCTGACCGATTGGTTGTCGGCAGCTTTCACGGCGCTCTGCTTCCTGGAGGATGCCCTAAAACTGCCCAGCGAGGTAACGGCATTTGCCGAAAGCATGTTGGAGCAGCAGGTACCGTTCAAAATCGTGAAGATTGCGCGCAATCGTCCGGGTCGCGACGCGCGGCTGCGCTGCACGATCCACTGCCGGGATGACACGGGCAAGCTGTTTCCAATGTACGGTGCGCAGCCGGGCACCGTGTACCTGGTGCGTCCCGACGGCCATGTGCTCGGACGCTGGCACAAGGCCGATACGGCGCTGCTGTCCGATGCCATGCACCGCGTGTTGGCCGCGTGAACTTCAGGAGCATTTCCGTGATGACGATGACGCCTTCCGACTTGGACAATCTCTACACGGCCTTGTGCCGCCGGCTGACGGAGCTGGGCGAGAAACAGACGCCGCTCTATCTCGCCCGATTCGCGTTGCTGGCCATCGAACATATCGACAACCCCGACGTCGTCGTGAATCTGATCGACGCCGCGGGCGACGGGCTGCCAGCGCCCTCCCCGCAAGCCTAGATGCCATTTGACGCCCGAAAGCGCTTTATGCCCCTCTATATGAAAAACGACTCGCGTGACGGCGACAAGGCCATCGCCGCGACGGAAGCTGAACACAACGCCCGCATCGAGCTGGCGGAGTGCTACCGGATTCTCCACATGCTCGGATGGACCGAGCTGATCTTCAACCACGTCACGCTGCGGGTGCCGGGGCCTGAGCGGGTGTTCCTCATCAACCCTTTTGGTTTGAACTACGACGAAGTGACAGCTGACAATCTTGTGGCGGTAGACATCGACGGGCTCCCCGTGCGTCCGGGGCAGGCTCCCATCAACCGGGCGGGTTTCGTCACGCACAGCGCCATCCACCGACATGTCGAGGGCGCGCACTGCGTCATGCACACGCACACCACGACCGGCTGCGCCGTGTCATGTCTCGAAGAAGGCCTCTCGCACGACTCGTTCTACGGCGCGCAGTTGTTCGGCCGGGTCGCGTACCACGACTTCGAGGGTGTCACCGTCAATATGGACGAGCAGGCTCGAATGGTCCAGAGCATCGGAAACAGCAAGGCCGTTATCTTGCGCAACCATGGACTTTTGGCATTGGGCTCCGGTGTGCAGGAAGCGTTCATGTGGCTCTGGCTGATGCAAAGAGCATGTGACATCCAGATCGCTGCGGCGTCGGCAGGACGCATCCGGAGTCTGAGTACGCAGGTGCGACAGCAAACCTCCGACGAGGCGGCAGGCCTGGAGCCGGCATTGATCGACCTGGTGTACGCATCTTTGCGCCGCAAACTGGGCGATCTTTCGAAGCGTGGCGACACGCGCAGCGCATCGTGAGCGGCAGCACGCAGGCCATCAGCGTCAGGGTGTCCGCAAGGAACAGGCAGCGCAGGACATCGCGCTGTTCGAGCTCGTCGAGGCACAGGGACCCGCAACGCAGCCGTTCTCGGCGGGAGCCCACGTCGATGTCGAATTACTCCGGCGCTATGTGATCGCCGTCTTGAAGGATGCACAAAGCAGGAGCGGCCCCCCGGGCGATGCACGAGTCGGTGCGCGGGGGGCCACCTCATCACCATCGGGCGCGGAAAAATCACTTTGCCCTTGCGCACGCCGCCAATGCGAGCATCCTTCTCGTCGGAGGAATCGGGATCACTCCGCTGCTTTGCATGGCAGAAAGGCTCTCTGCGCTGGACGCGCCGTTCGAGCTGAACTACTGCACGCGCTCACGCAGGCAGGCGGCGTTTCTGGAAAGAATCTCGCAGTCCCCCTACGCCCAGCATGTCCACCTGAATCTCGACGACGAAGCGCCGCAACAGAGGCTGCACCTGCAGGACCTGCTCGGGCGCGCGGACCCCGGGGTCCATGTGTACAACGGTGGTCCCAGGGGGTTCATGGACGCCGTGCTTTTTACAGCGCGTTCCAATGGGTGGCCGGAAGGGCAGTTGCACTGCGAGTTTTTCAGTGCGACGCCGGTGAAGCTGGCAACCGACGGCAGCTTCACCGTGCAGTTGGCCAGCTCCGGGCGCGTCATCCGCGTCGGCCCGAATGAATCCCTCGTGCAGGCCTTGGGTGCGCAAGGCGTGCAGGTTCCAACTTCGTGCGAGCAAGGTGTTTGCGGTACGTGCCTGACACGCGTGCTGGAGGGTGAACCCGATCACCGCGACATGTATCTGACTCAGCAGGAACAGGCGGCAAACGACCAGTATCTGCCGTGCTGTTCGCGAGCGAAGACGGAACGCCTCGTTCTGGATCTATAAGGTGGTCGTCAAGGCAGCAAGGCGAGATCGCCGTTCTTGACCGTCAGCATGACGCCGCCGTAGCTCGGGTGACGGTCCTTGTCCTTCATCCACATGCCATTGCCCATCACGACCGGCACGTTGTTGATCTTCTCGAGTTCAGCCCGGACCTTGCTGCGGTCGGGCGCGGGGCCTGCATTGCGAATCGCCTGCACGCCGATCTGCGCCAGTGTGTAGCCCATTGCTGCCCAATTGTCCGGCGTGTCCTTGTATCGCGCCTTGTACGCGTTCACGAAAGCCGTGTTCAGGGGACTGGTGCTGTTGATCGCGTAGTCGGCGATGATGATCGAACCTTCGACCGCCGAGCCGCCAGTCTTGATGTACTTTTGCGAGGCAAGAGACGACGGTCCGACGATGCGGACCTTGGCCGGCAAGCCGGCCTGGCGCAACTGGATCGCGAGGTTGGCGGTGATCTCTGGCGGCGCCCCGACATAGACCGCGTCGATGTCACCCGAAGCGAGCTTGGTCGCCAGTGCCAGGAAGTTCGACTCGGTCGTCAGAATGCCGTTCTCCGAATCGATGGCGACGCCGCCTGCCTTGACGGCGTCACGAAAGGCGTTCTTCTGCTCGATGATGCCGTCGCTGCCCTGGTCGAATACCAGGGCGATCCGCTTGATGCCTGATTTCTCGGCCACGTACTTGGCCAGATAACCCATGATGTCGACCGCCTGGGCCTGTACCTTGAAGGACCACGGCCCGGCTGCGAGCACGGCGTTCGAGGAACCGATCGCGAACATGGGCATCTGCAACTCGTTCACCACGGGGCCGGCGGCGATCGCCTCGAAGCTGTTGGTCGGGCCCATGATCATCAAGGCGTGATCCCGGCGCCCGAACTGGCTGGCCAGCGCGATGGCCTGGACCTTTTCGGCGGCCGTGTCGCCCTCGAGAATCTTGATGGTGTTGCCTCCAGGCAAACCCTTCCGGTTGGCCTCTTCGAGCGCGAGTCGCATGCCGTTCTGGATCGGCACGCCCCCAAAGGCGAAAGTGCCCGATGTGGCGTTGAAGATGCCGATCGGAAGTTCTTCGGCGGCAGCCGCTGGCGTCGCGGACAATCCCAAGACGAACGTGGCGGTGGCTGCGGCGGCGGCGAGCGCGCGCGTGCGGGTAGAAGGCATGGTGGCGAGTCTCCGGTTTTGATGAGAATGAGCGAGTCAGGCGTCTAGCCGCTAGGCGGCGTCGGCCGTGCACGGCGTTTTCATGGTCTTGAGTGTCCGCAGACTCTGTTGGTGCATCTGTCTCTTGTGGCTCTCGCCTACCGCTACCACTGCACCAGCAGCTTCTTGAGTGCACGAAACGACGTGTTCGGAACGTATTCGAGGGTTTGATCGGGCACGATGGCCAGCGTGGGAAATCGCTTCGCGACCTGTTCGAGCATGACCTGAATTTCCAGCCGCGCGAGCGGGGCGCCCAGACAGAAGTGAGAGCCAGTTCCAAACGTCGTGTGCTGCATGACATTGCGACGACCGGGAATAAAGTCGTCAGGCCGATCGAACTGAGCCGGGTCCCTGTTTGCGGCGGCGAACATCAACAACAGCCGACTGCCCGCCGGCAGGGTGATCCCGTCGAGTTCGACGTCCACTTTGGCCTGGCGTCGCCATCCTTGGACCGGGGGATCGAAACGCAGCCCTTCCTCGACCACCGGCCCCATGGGCTGTTCGCCAAGACGGACCCGTTCCCACAACGGCCGGTCCCGCAACAAGGCGGCGAAGGTATTGATGGCGCCGCTCGACGTCGTCTCGTGCCCCGCAAAGAGCAGATTAAAGGCAATGCCGGCAATCTCGTGGAGCGTCATCTTCCCGTCGTCTCCGTCCCTTTGCCGCACGAGATCGCTCAAATAATCGTCCCCTGGCGCCGCAGCCTTTCGTTGAACCAGTTCCACGGCATAGTGAAAGTATTCCAGGGCGCCCTTCGACAGTTCGAATTGCTCGGCCTCGGAAGGTCGTCCCCACGTGAGCACGACGCGACTGCTGGCCCATTCTTTGACCTTGCCTACATCCTCCTGAGGAATGCCCAGCAACTTGAAGAGAACGAGTGCCGGAACGTCCCATGTCAACGCAGCGACAAGGTCGGCAGGCCGATCTGCCGTTGCCAGACGGTCCAGGAACCCGTCGACGGTTTGTCTGATGAACGGCTCCAGGGAATCGAACCGCGCGCGCTGCAGAGGCTCCGAGAAAAAACTTCGGTAGCGGGCATGCGATGGCGGGTCATTGTTGACCAGCATCGGCGGGACGTCGAAGTCGGACTCCTGAATCACCGAACGGGCTGCGGGGCACAGCGGCGTCAAGGGGTCCGACGCAATGCGTGCAGAGAAACGGTCGGCGTCTCGCAAGACTTTCTTGATCGTGTCGAATCTCGTCACGACCCAGGAGTTGATCTCCGGAGAAAAGAATACCGGCTCCTTCGTGCGGAGTTCTGCCAGAGTGGGGTACGGGTCGAGCACGTACGAAGGGCTGAACGGGTTGTACTTGCAACTCGCTTCGGTGACCGGACCTTCGGCAGCCTCAGATGCTGCAGTGGACAGGAGGCGCACAGGTATTCTCCAGTGGAGACCGAGTCTCCCAATCTATTTGAGCTTGAATGGGCAAAGGGCAATTCGACCCGCTGAAGCACTATTTTTATGCGTCGGCAAGCGCCCGTCTGCCCCCTTGGCAGGGGACGGATCTGGACATCGAGGGCCCGTCGTTCAATGCCGCACTGCGATGGCCTTCGCCCTCTTGCAGGGGGACAACCAGCCAAGAACTTTGCGCCTAAGCTGCAGAGCTCTCAGCTCCGGTGAAGATTCGACAATGAAGTTCTGGTGGCAGTTCACGATCGATCCCGCCAAGCATTCTTCGTTCGTGAATGCGTTGCAGGGCTATTCGAAAAAGGTGCTTTCGCCCGGCGTGGAGATTTCATTCCACGGGATGGAGGCGGACTTGGGCCGCGGTCTTTCGCAGACAGATATCTTGAGCCCACCCATTTATGCAAGCACTGTCGTGCCGCTCTTTCTGCGCAATGCGATCAAGGCACAGCGCGAAGGCTATGACGCCTTCATCATTGGCACGTTTGCGGAACCCGTGTTGCGCGAGTTGCGCACGCTGTGCGCCATTCCGGTGATCTCGGCGTTCGAAGCGTCGGTCCTGACCGCTTGCACCGTGGCGCCTCGCATCGGTTTGCTCGGCTTGAGCGCGGAGACCATACCCTTTCTCGAAGCGTCCATCGAAAGACACCGCATAGCGTCTCGCATCAGCGGGATTTATATGATCGATCGCGTCATGACGGAGAAGTCGTTGGACCAACAGTTTGCCGCGCCCAAGGAGTATCTCGAACGTTTCACGGCGAGTGCGCGCTTGGCCATCGCCGCCGGCGCAGATGCCCTGATTCCTGCGGAAGGCGTGGTTGCCGCGATCGTCGCCGTCAACGGGTTGCGAGAAGTCGACGGTGTACCGATCATCGACTCATGCGGTGTGCCAATGCTTGCAGCGGAACACGCCATTGTCCTGAGGCAACGTGTAGGACTGCAGGTGAGCCGCCTGCGCGCCTATCCTCAGCCGAGCGACAGCGCAGTCGATGTGATTTTTGGCGCCGGGTAAGGCCGACACTGTGCGCTGAATTCAGCGCTGGTCGTGCAAATTGCCCTGGGTGCCTTGGCTATGGCTCAGTGGGCGGCCGTTGCCGACGTCTTTCGCGCCTCGACCTCGATCCAGCACGCAAAGATCGGATGGCCGTCGATGATCATCGGCGGCGCAGCACGGTGGGCCCGAAAGCCTTCGCGACGCAAGAGACGCTCGATGCCCAGCGGCGACACCGTGATGATGCGTTCCGCACCGTGTGCTGCCGCGACCTCGATGGCTTTCTCCAGAAGCCCGACGGCGACCTCGGAGGAAAACTGGCTGAGCGCATTGCCTTGGGGGGCGTTGAAGTCGACCGCCGCGAAGCGCGACAACTCCCAGATTCGCGAGTCGCACGGCGGCGCCGCACCACCCATCAACTGGGGAAAAACGTCACCCAGCAGGTAGGGGCTGGTCGTGGGCAGCAGGCGCGCCACGCCCACCACATGGGCGGCCTCATCGCGGGCAGCGATGTAGAGCGTCCCGTCATGATCGAACTGATCCTTTTCGAGACCCTGGTGGGTGACGAGATCCCAGCCCAACGTCTCCACGAAAACCTTGTACCTGTAGCGTCCAACGTCATCGAGGATGTCTTGTGCCAGATGACCAGGCCGGCCTGCCAGTATTTCCATTGTGTGCTTTCCCGATGTTGTATCGGGCATTTCAGCGCCGGGCCGCCGCGCGCGAAACTATCAGTTCTGATAGGTCAGCTGGCGTAGCGTCCGCACACTGCATCGAAGGCGGGCGTGTTCCAGTCGAACGCATCGATGAACGAGGCCAGAAATTCGAGGCTTTGCTCCCAGGCCATTGGATCCTGCTCGCCTCTCAGGACCAGCACATTGGTGCGCGGCATGCCGAGGCGGACCACCCGGGGCACCAGGGAATTCGTTTCGAGCTGCCAGTCCCAACCCAGCGTCAGGCCCGGCTCCTCGGCGCTGATCCACTCGGTGTAGCCCGAAAGGGTGGTGCCGCTGCCGCAGCGAGGTGCTCCCTCGGCGAGGACGTCATCGTCGATGCCAGAAATCAGGTGGACCAAGGTGATGTGGTCGAGTTTCTGTTGATGCAGTCGCAAAAGTCCGTCGGCAGGCTGGCTGTTCATCTCTTCGCTCCCATAAATGGCGGATGGCGCTCTGGCTCCTGGAGGCGCCGGTCTCCAAGCTTGCGTGCGTCGGCGCGTGAGATCAACCCACCACTTCTCATAGGCTGCACGCGACTGCGCTCAAATGCACGGATCGGCAAGAATGACAAACAAGAAGGCCGAAAGCCATTGGACACAGGTACTGCCACACATGGTGTAGATTGACCCCTTGGAGATGTCCGGCGCGTGCCGGGAGTGCACACTGAATGCGACGTGACGCCGGGTCGGCGTTATGTAGATCCCCAAAGGTCCAGTCTCAATCGATGAATCGCCCTCGCCCGCCATGCCGTCATTCGCCGAAAGCCTGCTGACAGCGCTCGATCGTGCCGAGAACGAAGCCGTGGTTTTCCACGCCCTCGTCTCCGCGGCCAGGACGCTGGGATTCGAGCATGTCGCCTATGGCCTGCGTCTGGCGGTACCGGTGTCCAACCCGAAGGTCATCACGCTCAATAATTATCCAGAGGCCTGGCAGGCGCGCTACCACGAGGCCGGCTACCTGGCGATCGATCCCAGCGTGCGCCATGGCCAGCTGAGCCAGGAACCACTGGTCTGGGGCGACGACGTGTTCAGTTCGGCAAAGGAACTGTGGTCGGAAGCAAGGGATCAGGGGCTGCGCGTGGGCTGGGCGCAGTCGAGCCTGGACGGTTTCGGCATCGGCGGCATGCTGACGCTGTCGCGTTCCGGCGAAGTCCTGACAGAGACGGAGCTGCGCCACAAGGAGATCGAGATGCGTTGGCTGGTGCAAGCCGCACACCTCTCGCTGTCCCGTCTCATGAAGCCGAAGTTCACGTTGCAGCCCGAGGTGCCTCTGACACCTCGGGAAATCGAGGTGCTGAAGTGGAGCGCCGACGGCAAAACCGCCGGGGAGATCGGCGACATCCTTTCAATCTCCGTGCCCACGGTGAATTTCCACATCAAAAATGTCATTCACAAGATGAAGGCTGCCAACAAGACCGCCGCGGTCGTTCAGGCGCTGATGTCCGGGCTGCTGAACTGACCCAGGCAGACGCGCGCGTGCGCTTCGAATGGTGAACGCGGCGTGCGAAAGTTCGCGATTTCGCGTCCCATGCGGCCCCTCGCCCAGCCGACCTATCATTTTTGGTAGTTCCCGGGCGCACTGGCTTTCGATTGAATTCGCTGGATGAAATTTGCCAACCTACTGACCGGCGCCGAGATCCGTGTGCACCTGTCCGCCGGAGCACTGATCGCCTGTGAAATCAAGCGTGGCTGGGGCACGGGCGAAGTGGTGCGCAAGGCCAGTTTCGAATTCGAGGCAGGCGAGCGCGCTGCGGCAATGGACGCCTTGGCGCTTTGGATCGACGAGGCGGCGGCGGCACGGCGTTCGATCTTCTGGATCGTCGGACCGACCGACGCTCAGTACTTCATGCTTCCGTGGTCACCCGCTTGGCTGGACCGTACGCTGCGCGATTCCTATGCGCGGGCCCATTTCGAACACTTTTTCGAGCGCGACGCCTCGCTGTCGACGTTCTGCTTCGCGGACCCATCGGCCGACAGCGGGCAGTTGGTCTCCTGCATCTCCAACACGCTGCACAAGGAGCTGGTGGCTCATGCCGACGGCGCGCGCTGCGAACTGGGTGGCATCAAACCATCCATTCCCGCAGTATGGGATCAATTCCGTGACGTGCTTGAAACCGAGGATGGCACGCTGTGCGTCGTGGACGGCGACCAGCAGGCGATCGTGCGCCACCACAAGAAGCATATCGAAAACGTCGTGGTGAAGCCGTTCAGCAAGGCCGGCACCCCGACAGTGCCCCGCCAGGGTGTCTTGCGCCTCTTCACGAACAGCAGGACCCGAGGGCCAACCGCCAAGTCGACGGCGAGCCTGAAGTTGCCGACGCAGAGAGGCTACGTCGACGCGCAGGACAGTGTCTACTCGTTCGCACTGTGCGGAGCGCTATAAACGGAGTTTCCCTGGAGACTCGATGATTCCGCTGACGGACCTCCTCACGTTCATGGCCGTTGTCCTCGGCCTCTTCCTCGTCCCCGGACCGGCCGTGCTGCTGGTGATCACACGAACCGCGCAAGGCGGCCGACGTACCGGCGTGGCAACAGGCTTGGGCGTCGCAGCGGGCGATCTGATCCACACCCTGGCAGCGTCGGTCGGCCTGTCAGCGCTGCTCGCCACGTCCGCGCTTGCGTTCACCATCGTGAAGTTCGCGGGCGCGGGCTATTTGCTGTACCTCGGCGTCCGTGCGATTCTCGCGAAGGAAAGTTCGGAAGGGACGCGTGCGGCGCTGCCATCGGTGTCGCCGGCGCGCGCATTCTGGCAAGCGGTCCCGGCGGAACTGCTCAACCCGAAGACGGCGCTCTTCTTCCTCGCGTTCCTGCCGCAATTCGTTCACGCAGACCGCTCGGCGCCCTTCGCGCAGTTCGTCGTTCTCGGGCTTGTGTTCGTTGCGATGAGCGCGGTCTACACGACGCTGCTCGTCTTCGCGATCGGCCCGCTCGGCCGGGTTCTGAAGCGCCTGTCGTGGCTTGCAAAGTGGCAGGGCAAGATCATCGGTTCGATCTTCATCGGCCTCGGGCTCAAGGTGGCGATGCAGAAGCAGTGATGTTGCTGCGTCGGGCTTCCTCCGAGCAGCCGGGCGCGCAGGTGTATTGGCATGCAGTGAGTGCGTTGACGAAGGCAAAGAGCCTCGGCTTACATCGAGGACGTGGACACCCGTCAGATCAATGCGCTGCAGGTCAAAGCCATCCAGCACTTTGCCAATGGCAATGACGCAGTCCAGGCGCGTTTGACCATTGCGGCGTGCGCAATCGATCGCTGCGCTGACGGCGTGCCGCCGAGCGACCACCCTGTCTTGCTCGCGATGCAGACGGCACCGGCTTTGGCAGCCAAGTGGTTCAGGATCCGCTGTTTCAGACTTACGACTTAGGGGACAGGACGATTGACGCGTACGACTCCGTCAATGGCGGATCGCGGTTGGCAGGTGCGGCTCAGGCGGTGGGCGGGGCGGGGCTCATCGCCGCTGGCTGGTTCTTGCCGAAGTGGTTGCAGGCCAATCTCATCGACGAGTACAGCGCAATCGTGCAGATTTTCGGACTGGCATTTGTTTCCGAGTTCAAGCGACTGCTGCAATCCGATGCGCCCGAATGGAAATTCCTGAAACAAGCGACGATCTATTCCACCGGCCACTCGCTCGGAAGCGGGCTCGCCCAACAGTTCGCTTATGCGTTGCCCAATGATTCTCAGGTGCCGCGAGTTGCCATGTCTTCGCCTTTGATCCGTCGCCGATGACCGGCTTTTACAGCGTTGACGAGAATCTTCAGGACGTGAACCGCCAAAGTTTATTCATCGACCGGATATACGAGCGTGGAGAGGCGCTGGCCGTTGTCCGATCGCTGACGAGCGTGTTGGTGCAACCATCGGAGGTACAACCGACCATATGCGGCGTGCGGTACAGCCTCTTCTATCCTGCCGACCTGTGGCGGGGCACTCTGTGAAAGCTTTGGCCTGCAAACTCAACGCGGTGGTGCCGGGGAGGGTCAATACAGGCAACTGACGTCTTTCTTATATCTGAGGCTTTGCCGCGTGTTCCACAGATTTTCGAAACGCACGCAGCAAGACTGCGCCCTCCTCCTCCCTCCGACAAGCGAAGGCAAGCCCAAGCTGGTTCTTCGGCATGCCATAAAGCTGGCGAAACTCGACTGCTCGCGGCGCCAACCCCTGCCAAAGATTTGGAACGAGCGCCACCCCAAGACCGCTCTCCACCAACGCCACTATCGTTTGGGCCTGTGAGGCCTCCTGAACGATATTCGGGACGAAGCCGGCGTGCCAGCATGCATGCATCATCGACATGTACGCCGCTGAGCCGTCCAAGGGAGACGGCATGATGAACGGCTCATCACGCAGGTCTAACAACTTAAGCCGCTGCTTTGCTGTCTTGGGATGGCGAATAGGCAATGCAGCCACGTAGTAATTGCTTTCCACAATGACAGTGGACACAGAAGGATGGTTTGGCGTCGGATAGCGAACCAGCCCGATGTCGATCAGGCCGTCTCGCAATCCCGTCATGATTGCATTCGTCCCGGCCTCCGACAAGCGCAAGTCAACGTGCGGATGGTTGGCGCGGAAGTGTGCGATCGACCTCGGCAAAAGCCGAATGGTTGACGACGCCACAAAGCTGATCCGGAGACTGCCGATTTGCCCGCCCGCAACCAGATGCGCTGAGTGCCGAAACTGCTCGGCGTGGAACAGCGTGCGTCTCGCATGTTCGAGCACGCTCTTGCCGACCGCCGTCAGCTTGACCCCGCCCGTCGATCGGTCAAAAAGGCGTTCACCAATTTCTTCCTCCAGCAATCGGATCGACACCGACAGGGGTGGCTGCGCCATGTTAAGCCTGGACGCTGCGATCCGGAAGTTGAGTGTTTCAGCCAACACGACAAATTGGTTGAGCTGTTTCAGATTCATGGCAGTGATACGAAATTCGTCTCAATCGACAAGAAAACAATATTAGACGCGAATGGGGTCGCCGAATACGATTTCGCCTCCAGAAACGGAGACATCGATGAACGAAATATTCAGGCTGGTCACTGCAAGCGCGGTTGGCTTGGTCGCGGCAGCACCCGCGCTCGGCCTTGCGCAGGAATATTCAACCAGACCGGCTCGCGTCGTTGTGGCGTTCAGCCCTGATGGGCGGATGAGACCCC
>JAQGMP010000267.1 GCA_028292285.1 Variovorax sp.
GCAGCGCATCGAGCGCTGGCGCGCGGCGCGCTGCTTCGATTTTTCGACGCGCCCCGGCGTCATCCTTCCGCAGCAGCTGATGGCAACGTTGCAGACCGCCCTGGAAGGGCGTGATGCCATCGTCTCGACCGATGTCGGCCAGCACCAGATGTGGGCGGCGCAGTATTTGAAGTTCGAGCGCCCCGGCCGCTGGCTGACATCCGGTGGTGCCGGCACCATGGGCTTCGGCCTGCCGGCGGCGATCGGCGCACAGGTGGCGCACCCTGATGCGCTGGTCGTGTGCGTGAGCGGCGATGCATCGGTGCTGATGAACATCCAGGAGCTGTCGACCGCGATGCAGCACGGCACGCCGGTCAAGCTCGTGCTGTCGAACAACGGCTACATGGGCATGGTGCGGCAGTGGCAGGAGCTGAACCACGGCAACCGGCTGAGCCACAGCTGGAACGAGGCCCTGCCCGATTTCGTGGCCTTGGCCAAAGCCTTCGGTTGGGGGGCGCGGCGCGTGTCCGACCCGGCAGACCTGGCGGATGCCCTGGCCGAATGCATCGCGTACGACGGCCCGTTCTTTCTCGACGTGCAGGTCGCGGCGCAGGAGAACTGCTTTCCGATGATGCCGTCGGGCCACGGGCATCACAAGGTGATGCTGGGCAAAGACCGGTGGTATGCAGACGCGTCGGATGTGGCGGACGAAGCGGCCGTCTGACCAAGCGGCCTTGCAGCGATTTTTTCGGGAACCGACAACGTAGGCGGAAGGGTCGAATACATCCGCCACCGTGCGAGCCACGTACTCACTGTGCCGCTCCATGAAAGCGGAAGAAAGTGAGCTCCCATGGGCATCGCATCCGGGGTATTCGCCCCACCATCTCCCACCCGCGCCATGACCGCAGGCCATGACATGCCTCACGGCTGCGCGAGCGATTGCGAATCGCCGTTCGCGTGGACGATCGTGATGGTCGTCGTGCTGCTGGCGCTGATCGTGCTCAGCGTCGTCGGCCGACGGTCGCGCAAATCGCGCTCGCTTCGCGATGCGCTCAGACGCCGAACCGATGGCTGAAGCCTAGAAGCCGCCCATCAACGTCGTCGGGCAACCGAGGTCGACCGAGCGGTCGAACGCGACGGGCTGGTTGTTGTCTCCGGTCGAAAACAACAGGGTGGCGAACACCAG
Source organism: Variovorax sp. (assembly GCA_028292285.1). Lineage (GTDB taxonomy): Bacteria > Pseudomonadota > Gammaproteobacteria > Burkholderiales > Burkholderiaceae_C > Variovorax. The sequence goes on from JAQGMP010000267.1 coordinate 1,166, forward strand.
GGCCAGGCAAACGACCACGGCCATGAAGCCGAAGCTGTAAACCAAACCGGCCATGACGAGGGGGCTGAGGAGGAGTGCGATTCGTCTGTACATGGACGAATCATCGGGGGCGCTGGCGGTCCGGTCCATGATTTAAATCACGGTCTGATGACATGTGTGTCGAGATTGTTAACAATGAATTCTTTCGGCTTACACCGCGCGGGCGGTTCGGGTCATGCGAAGCCCTTCATGCAGTCGCGCAAAGTGGCGAGGCCGCGGCGAATCCAGGTCTTGATGGTGCCGATCGGGACCTTGACATGCTCGGCCAGTTCGCTGTGCGTCATGTCGCGCAGGTACGCGAGGATGATGGCCTGCTTGTGCTTGCTGTCGAGCCGGTCGAGGCAGTTGCGCAGCGCCAGCGCTTGCCGGCTGGCATCGACCGTGGCCCATGGCTCCGGCGTCGTCGACAGCAGCGTGTCGGCCGTTTCTCCCTCGAACTCCTGAGTGACCGTCGACCGGTCTGTGACCCGGCGCCGAAGCACTTCGATGGCGCGGCTGCGAACGATCATGCCCATCCAGGCCATCGGCGGGCTCAGCGCATCCTGAAAATTGCCGGCGGCGCGCCAGACCGTGATGAACGATTCCTGCAGCACATCTTCGGCCGCGGCCCGTTGCCTGACGATGTGCAGGGCGAGCCCGAACATCCTCGGCGATGCGAGTTCGTACAGCCGTCGAAACGCCGCCTCGTCCCGCGCACTGACCCTGTCGAGCAACTCGGCCAGCTCGGCTTCTATCCGGGCTGAGGTCATGGGTATGGGGCGGTTCGCACAGCGACGGAAGGTGCCTCGCCGCGGCCACGACCCGCGTGGGACAAAGGCGGCTGTCGGCGAAAGCTGAGCGCCGGTCGCCGGTCTCTGGCGCCGCGCCGGGCCGGCCGGCTCTAAAGCGCGCTAAAGCGCGGTGCCGGTTGGGTTTCGACCATGCCCGAAGCCGTGCGGGGGAAGAGGTTGCGCGCCACGTTGTGCGGATGGGCGGCTGCCTCTTCGATGCTCAGCACCGGCGCAAAACAGACGTCGGTGCCTCCGAGAATTTCATTCCATTGATCACGCGTTCGGGTCTTGAACTTTTCGACGAAGCGCGCCTTGAGCGCCGGCCATTTTTCGATGGACAGCTGCTCGGCCGGATCGACCTCTTGCATGTCGAGCTTGTCGAGCAGCAGGGCGTAGAACTGCGGTTCGAGCGCGCCGATGGTGACGTACTTGCCGTCCGCGCATTCGTAGGTGTCGTACTGCGGCGAATCGTGAAAGGCGCTGGGCTGCGTGCCGCCGATCTGGTTGTTGCCGTGCAGCCAATGGACGAGCGTGCCGAGCATGGCGACCACGTCGAGGATCGCGGCATCGACCACGCAGCCGCGGCCCGTGGCGCGGGCGCTGAACACGCCGCTCACGATGCCGAATGCAAGGCCGAGCGCACCGCCGGCATCGCCGACCACCGTGGGCGGCACGGTCGGCGGCTGACCCGGGCGGGCCACCAGCGACAGCAAGCCGCTCAGCGCGACGTAATTGAGGTCGTGCCCCGCGACCGGCGCGAGCGGGCCGGTCTGGCCCCAGCCCGTCATACGGCCGTACACCAGCTTCGGGTTGCGCGCCTTGCACGCGTCGGGCCCGAGCCCCAGGCGCTCCATCACGCCGGGCCGGTTGCCTTCGATCAGTGCGTCTGCGGTCGCGACCATGTCGAGCGCGGCGGCAACCGCTTCCGGTTTCTTGAGGTCGAGCACGACGACCTTCTTGAACGCGCGCAGCGGATTCTCGGTGTCGCTGCCCATGCGCTGGACGGCGCCTGCGATCGGCCGCGCAATGACGGTCACGTCGGCGCCGAACGACGCGAGGATGCGCCCGGCGACCGGCCCTGGACCGATGCCTTCGAATTCGACGACCCGGAGGCCGGTCAGCGGCAATTGCACGTCATTCATCTGGATATTTTTCTTCAGGGTAGTGTTCAGGTGTTCAGGGAAGCCGCGGATCGTTGAAAACCGGCGCGCGCTTTTCGACGAAGGCAGTCACGCCCTCGCGGCCGTCGACCGAAATCGCGCAGCGCAACAGCGCCTCGCGTTCCAGACTCAGGTGCGTGCGCAGGTCGTGCGAGAAGGCACTGTCGCACAGCCGCTTGATGCCGCCGAGCGAGGCCGTCGCGCCGCGGGCGAGCTGCTGCGCCAGCGCCAATGCGGCGGCCGGGAGCTGGTCGGCGCCATGCAGTTCGTCCACGATGCCCCAGGCCAGGCACTGGTCGGCCGACACACTGCGATTGGTCATCAGGATGCTCTTGGCGCGCACCGAGCCCGCGCGGCGCGCGAGGTAGTAAGAAGCGCCCAGATCAGGACTCAGGCCGA
>JAQGMP010000273.1 GCA_028292285.1 Variovorax sp.
GCTCTTGCAGCAGCAGTTCGCTGACGTGGGCGTCCGCGTCGGGCGCTTTTTTCAGGATGTTGCCGATGCGCTTGTTGGCGGCGGCGAGCGCGGGGGCTTCGGGCAGCGCGGCGAATGCGCGGACGGCGGCGAGGCGTGCGGGAATGGTCGACCACTCGCCGAGCTTGTGCGCGTGCAGTGCGGCGTCGACCTCGATCGCCGTATAGCCTTCGTCCCTGAAGTAGCCCTTGAGCCGCTCGATGATGAACTGGTCGAGTTCGACCGATCGGTCTTCGAGCAGGCCGGGCTTGAACGCGGCGAACGCCAGCCGCGTCAACTCGTAGAAGTGCAACGGCAGCGCGCGCTCGACCAGCATGCGCCCGACACCCAGCGCATGGCGCCGCAGCGCGAACGGGTCGCGGTCGCCGGTCGGCAGGTTGCCGATGCCGAACATGCCGACCAGCGTCTCCAGCTTGTCCGCCAGCGCGACCACCACACCCACATCGCCGCGCGGCAAGGTGTCGCCTGCGAAGCGTGGCTTGTAGTGGTCTTCGATGGCATCGGCGACCGACACATCCAAGCCGTCGTGCAAGGCGTAGTAGCGGCCCATCGTGCCTTGCAGTTCCGGGAACTCGCCGACCATGTCGGTGACCAGATCGGCCTTGGCCAGCTGTGCGGCCTGCACGGCATGCGCCGGCAGCGTGGCGTCGCCGGTCGATGCGACGAGCAGCTTCGCGATGCCTTCGGCAATCTGCATCACGCGTTCGACACGCTCGCCCTGCGTACCCAGCTTGTTGTGATAGACCACCTTGCCCAGTGATTCGACACGCGAGGCCAGTGACTTCTTCCGGTCCTGGTCGAAGAAGAACTTGGCGTCGGCCAGGCGCGGGCGGATCACGCGCTCGTTGCCTTGCACCACCGCGCTCGTGTCGTCGGGGCTGATGTTGCTGACGACCAAAAACTTGTTGGTCAGCTTGCCGGCGCCATCGAGCAACGGAAAGTATTTTTGGTTGGCTTTCATCGTCAGGATGAGGCACTCCTGCGGCACTTCGAGAAACTCCGGCTCGAAGCTGCAGACGAGCACGTTCGGCCGCTCGACCAGCGCGGTCACCTCATCGAGCAGCGCGTTATCGTCGATGGGCAACGCGTTGTCGCCGACCTTCACAGCCGCAGCGGCGAGCTGCCGCGCGATTTCAGCGCGTCGCTCGTCGAAGCCAGCGATGACCGCGCCTTCGTCGGCCAGTTGCTGCGCGTAGCTGTCGGCATCGCGCAAGACGACCGGATCGACCGAGGCCTCGAAACGATGACCGTGCGTGTCGCGGCCGGACTTCAGGCCGAGCGCTTCGATCGCGACGACGTCGGCGCCATGCAGCGCCACCAAGCCATGCGCCGGACGCACGAAGCTGACGCTGGTCCAGCCCGGCATCGCGCTGCCTTCTTCGAGCTGGTAGCTCATGACCTTCGGGATCGGCAGCTTGGCGATGGCTTCGGCGAGCGCCTTTTGCAGACCTTCGGCGAGGCTCGCGCCTTTGGCCGTGCTTTCATAGAACAGCGCCTCAGCCTTGCCGTCGACCGCGCGCTTCAGCCCGGCCACGGCGGACCCGTCGGCGCCCAGCGCGGCAAGGCGCTTCAACAAGGCCGGCGTGGCGTTGCCCGCCGCATCGAGGCCGACCGCGACCGGCATCAGCTTCTGCGAGACGGCTTTGTCGGTGGCCACGGCGGCCACTTGCGTCAAATGCACGGCCAGGCGACGCGGCGAGGCATATGCCGTCAAGGTGGATGCTGCATCCGCCAGGCCCTGAGCGACCAGTTGATCGCGCAGCACGCCGGCGAACGCATCGCCGAGCTTCTTCAGCGCTTTCGGCGGCAGCTCTTCGACGAACAGTTCGACGAGCAGATTCTGTTTGTTGTCGGCACTCATCGCTCAGGCCGCCTTCTTCAGGGCGGGCATCTGCGCGACCCATTCGCGCGGCGCCATCGGGAAACCGAGCCGCTCGCGGCTTTCGTAGTAGCTCTGCGCCACGCTGCGCGCGAGGTTGCGGATGCGGCCGATATAAGCGGCGCGTTCGGTCACGCTGATGGCACCGCGCGCATCGAGCAGGTTGAAGCTGTGCGCTGCCTTGAGCACTTGCTCGTAGGCTGGCAATGCGAGCTGTTCGGTCATCAGATGCTTGGCCTGCTTTTCGTGCGCGTTGAAAGCGGTGAACAGAAAGTCCGCATCGCTGTGTTCGAAGTTGTAGGTCGACTGTTCGACCTCGTTCTGCTTGTAGACGTCGCCATAGCTCAGGCCGTCGGTCCACGTCAGGTTGTAGACGTTGTCGACGCCCTGCAAATACATCGCGAGGCGTTCGAGCCCGTAGGTGATCTCGCCGGTGATCGGCTTGCAATCGATGCCGCCGACCTGCTGGAAATAGGTGAACTGCGTCACTTCCATGCCGTTGAGCCAGACCTCCCAACCGAGCCCCCAGGCACCGAGCGTCGGGTTCTCCCAATCGTCTTCGACGAAGCGGATGTCGTTCTTCTTCAGGTCGAAGCCGAGCGCGGTGAGCGAGCCGAGATACAGCTCGAGGATGTTCGACGGCGCCGGCTTCAGCACGACCTGATACTGGTAATAGTGCTGCAACCGGTTCGGGTTCTCGCCATAGCGCCCGTCCTTCGGCCGGCGGCTCGGCTGCACATAAGCCGCCTTCCAGGGCTCCGGCCCCAGCGCCCGCAAAAACGTGGCCGTGTGCGACGTCCCGGCACCGACCTCCATGTCGAGCGGCTGAAGCAACGCGCAGCCTTGGTCGGCCCAATACGACTGCAATTTGAGAATGATTTGTTGGAAGGTCAGCATGTAGAACCGAGCGCCCCGCGCGATTGCGCAAGCAGCCTCAGATTTTACGGGCCGTCCCAACCC
>JAQGMP010000283.1 GCA_028292285.1 Variovorax sp.
CCACAGTGCCGACTCACGGTCCGCGCTGTCGGCCAGCACGGTCAGCCGGGTCATCGCCGCGCGCGTAGCGGCGTTGGCACCATCGGCCGCGTCTTCGCTCGGGCGGGAGTCGCCGGCCAGTGCCGACACGCGCATGGCGACACGCTGCAGCAGCGCGGCACAGCCCTCGCGAAAGCGCGGCCCTGCGCGGTATTCCGCGGCAATCACGGAGATCAACAGCGCGACCCCGACACCGATGCCGATCTGCATCATCCGCAACACCGCCACCTGCAGCGCCGAATGGCCGGGAATGCCACCGGCCGACAGGATGATGAGCGCCGCCACCGGGGCACTTCGCATACCCGGAAATGCACCGCCGATGAGGCCCAGCAGCGCCACGAGCGCCAGCGTGGTGGCTAGCGCAGGCGCGCCATGGTGCTGCAGATAGACGCCGGCGAGCCCGACCGCCGCGCCGACCGCCGTCCCCCGCACGCGCTCCCAGCCCGCGCCGAGCGTGGAGCCCGCGCTCGGGCGCATCACGATCAACACGCTCATGACCGACCAGAAACTCTCGGGCAGCCCGACAGCGAGCGAAACGCCCCAGGCGGCCAGCACGGCGATGGCCAGCGGCAGCCCCTGGCGCCATCGCGTGGAAACAAAGCGGCGTGATGCGTCGCCGCGAATCGTGGCCACCGTCAGCCCCGCCGATACTGGCTGCCGCGCGCCAGCGCGATGCGGTCGTATGGTGCCGACACCACGCCGCCGAGAGTGCCGACGCGGATCATGGCAACTCCATCGCCACCACGACCCGGCCTCGCACCTTGCCGGCCATCAGCTCGGCGGCCAGCGCGGGCGCCTCGGTTAGCTTGATTTCATGCGTATTGGCTTCGAGCTTGGCCAGCGACAAGTCGCGCGTGAGCCGGTGCCAGGCCACGACGCGGCGCGCGTACGGCGCCTGCACGCTGTCGATGCCGGCCAGCGTGATACCGCGCAGGATGAACGGCGCGACGCTCGACGGAAAATCCATGCCCTGCGCCAGCCCGCAGGCCGCCACGGTGCCGCCGTATTTCAAACCCGCGCAGACGTTGGCCAGCGTGTGGCTGCCGACGCTGTCGATCGCGGCGGCCCACTGCTCTTTTTGCAGCGGCTTTTCGGGCGCGTTCAGCGTTGCGCGGTCGATCACTTCTGTCGCGCCGAGAGCCTTCAGGTAGTCGCTTTCTTCCGGTCGCCCGGTCGACGCGACGACGCGAAATCCCAGTCGCGACAGCAGCGCAATGGCCAGCGTGCCGACGCCGCCGTTGGCGCCAGTGACGAGCACCGGGCCGTCGTAGGGCGTGACGCCGCGGTCTTCGAGCGCCATCACGCACAGCATGGCGGTGTAGCCGGCGGTGCCGATCGACATCGCCTGTCGCGCCGTCAAGCCGGCGGGCAACGGCACCAGCCAGTCGGCCTTGACGCGCGCCTTGCCGGCCAGACCGCCCCAATGGCTCTCGCCGACACCCCAGCCGTTCAGCAAGACCGGATCGCCCGGCTGGTAGCGCGGATCGCTGCTGTACTCGACCTCGCCGGCAAAATCAACGCCCGGCACCATCGGCCATTTGCGCACCACCGGCGCTTTGCCGGTGATCGCCAGGCCGTCCTTGTAATTGAGCGTGGAATACGCCACGCGCACCCTGACTTCGCTGTCGGGCAACTGGTTGTCGTCGATGGCTGTCACGGCGGCCTGGGTGGCGCCATCGTCGCCGCGGGTCAGCATCAATGCATCGAACATGGCTTTTTTCCCGTTTTTTTCTGGATGTCTGGTGGCAAAAGTCAAAGGATGGCACAACGGCGGCGAATCGGCCTGCGGTCATGAAAAGCGTGTCTCCTACGCCCGCTTGTGGCCCAGCGGCCGACGGAACTCGCCCGCTTGCTCTAAAGTCAGGCGACAACCGGATCTCCATGATGACGACCGACGCGCAACCCAATAACAACTCTCGAGACAGTTCGTCGAACCCGCCAGCCTCGTCGCTCCCTGCACGCAAATTGCGCGTGATGGTGGTCGAAGACGATCCTGAGGCGCTGTCGGCCACGGTCGAACTGCTGCAGGTGCTCGGTCATTGGGCCACCGGCGTCAAGAGCGCCGAAGTGGCCAAGTCGCGCTTCATGGACGGCGCCTTCGACGTGCTACTCACCGACATCGGCCTGCCCGCCCTGTCTGGCTACGACCTGGTGCAGAGCCTGCCGTCGGAGCACCGCATGCAGGTGATTTTTGCGAGCGGCCAAACGCAGCCCGACGAACCGATGCCCGGCACCGTCTGGCTGGCCAAACCATTCACCGTCGAGCAGCTCGAAGCCGCGTTGGCCACGGTCGGGGCGGCCTGAGCGTACGCGCAATCTCGCCGCTGCAGCCACTGCAACTTATTTCGGCGCCTCCGGTGCCGCTGCGGGTGCGGCCACCCCGGCCGGTGCACCGAGCGCCGCAGGCGACACCGATGGCTCGGTGCCCTGCTGGGCTGCCAGAAACCGCTCGAGCAGCGAGAAAAACCGGTCGTAGAAGCCCTCGTCGGTCAGCGTCTCGCTGGCGATCTTGACCATGGCATCGTCGCTCGACGAAAACGGCAGCGACAGGGAACCGATGACCCCGACGCCCACGCTCGCCGAGTTGTTGACCTTTTTCAGTGCATAGCGATCTTGCAGCGCCGTCACGAACGTCACGGTGCGCCGGCCCTTGGCGACCTCCGACGCGCAGACGACGCGCAATTCGACTTCGACATGCACCTCGCCGGTCGGCTGAAAGCTCTTGCGCCCCGTCACGAGGTCGGTGTTGGAGGCGGTGAGCATGTAGCCCTGGCTCAGCAAGGCGCGGCGCGCGGCCTCGCAGGTCTGTCCCTCGCTCGCCGAATAGCTGCGGGTGTGCGTGGTCGTCGAGTCGAACTCTTCCGGCTCGTACGAGACACGCTTCGACACGCCGCCGCAGCCCGCCAAAAGCAGCACCGCGGCGACGGCCAGCGCAGAAGAAAAGGGGAGGAAGGAGCGCGAAGAAAAAACTGTGGACATGGCGTGCCGATGCTACCGGCGAAATGCCGGCCCCGGCTTCGACACGCGCGGCGCACGAGCGTTCCCTGCGTCCAGCTCGCAGGCGTCCCCTAACGCCCGAAAGCGGCAGTCTTTACCGCGCGTTCAAGGGTAGAGCCCGCGTTCCTGGCGCGCCATCAAAATGCGCTCGCACGCGACGGCGTAGGTGGCGGTGCGCAGGCTGATCTTGTGCTTGTCGGCCGTGTCCCAGATCTGATTGAGCGCGTTCATCATGATGCGGTCGAGCCGCACGTTGATCTCGTCTTCGTCCCAGAAGAACGACGAAAAATCCTGCACCCATTCGAAGTAGCTCACCGTCACGCCGCCGGCATTGCAGATGACGTCGGGCACCACCAGCACGCCGCGCTCGGCCAGGATGTCGTCGGCCTCGGGGACCGTCGGGCCGTTGGCGCCTTCGAGCACCAGCTTGGCGGTCGTTTTTTTGGCGCGCTCGGCGGTAATCTGGCCTTCGAGCGCCGCCGGAATCAGGATGTCGCAGGCCACGTCCCAGAATGCTTCGTTCGGCACCACGTCGCCGCCCTTGAAGCTCACCGCGCCGGCCGGCGTGCGCGACACCGGAATCAGCCCGGCCAAGTCGAGCCCCTTCTCGTTGACGATGGTGCCGGTGTGGTCCTGCACGGCGACGATCTTGGCGCCGGCCTCGGCGAACAGTTCGGCGGCGACCGAGCCGACGTTGCCGAAGCCCTGCACCGCGATGCGCGCACCGCGCAGGTCGAGGCCCAGGCGCCGCGCTGCTTCACGGCCGGTGACGAACACACCGCGGCCGGTCGCTTTCACGCGACCCAGCGAGCCGCCGAGGTGCAGCGGCTTGCCGGTGACAACGCCGGTGGCGGTGCCGCCGGTGTTCATCGAATAGGTGTCCATCATCCACGCCATGATCTGGCCGTTGGTGTTGACGTCGGGGGCCGGAATGTCGGTGTGCGGGCCGATGATGATGCCGATCTCGCTGGTGTAGCGGCGCGTGACCTTCTCCAGCTCCTTCATCGACAGCTTCTTGGGGTCGACGCGAATGCCGCCTTTGGCGCCGCCGTAGGGCAGATTGACCGCCGCCGTCTTGACCGTCATCCAGGCCGACAGTGCCATGACTTCTTCGAGCGTGACGTCGGGGTGAAAACGCACGCCGCCCTTGCCCGGACCGCGGCTCATGTTGTGCTGCACGCGATAGCCTTCGTAGTGCGCGATGCGGCCGTCGTCCATTTCGATCGGCACATCGACGATCAGCGCGCGCTTCGGGCGTTTGAGCGTTTCGGCCCAGCGCGCTAGGTCGCCCAGATAGGGCATCACACGGTCGACCTGCTGCAGGTAGGTCCCCCACGGGCTGTTGGGCGTGGGATTGACGAAGGAAAGTTTTTCGCTCATGAGAGGCTTCCGTGTGTTGGATGGATGCGGTCAACGTTAGACCTTGTCCCGCGACTGCGCCATGGCTTATGCGCGCCGCGCAGACGGTTATGCGCAGGTAGCTAGTTAGCTGCGGCCTGTCATTCGCGAGGGCCAAGGAGATGGTCGACCAGCATGCGTGCCGCCGGCGACAGCGCTTCGAGCGAGCGCACGCACAGCACCAGCTGCCGCCGCACCCACGGCTCGTCGAGCGCGACGATGCGAATCGCGAGCGTCGGCAGGTAGAGCGCGACGCTCCGGCGCGGGATCACGCCGATGCCGAGGCCGGCCGCGACCATCAGGCTCATCGCGTCGTAGCCGCCCACCTGGATACGCAGCTTGAGCGACAGGCCGAGTTCGGCGGCCGACCGGTGCAGCTGGTTGTTGATGGCGCTCTGCGGATGCGCACCGACGAAGTCGTACGCCAGCGCGTCGCGCAGCGTCACCTTGCGGCGGCGCGCCAGCGGATGCGCCTTCGGCACGATCAGCACCAGTTCGTCCATGCGGTAGGGCAGCACGGTGAGCTCTTCGCCGTAGTGCCCGGCATTGAGGATGCCGATCTCCGCGGTGCTGTCGGCCACGGCGGCCGCAATGACCGAGCTGATGCGTTCCGTCAAATGCACCCGCACCAGCGGCGCTTGCGCCATGAAGCTGCGCAGGTCTTCCGGCAGGAATTGCGTGATGGCCGAGATGTTGGCGGCCACGCGCACATGGCCGCGCATGCCGCTGCCGAAACCCGACATCTGCTCCGACAGATCGTCCAGGCCATTGAGCACGCCGCGCGCCAGGCCGAGCAAGGTGCGCGCCGCGGCAGTGGCTTCGGTGCCCTTGTTGCTGCGGCTGAACAGCGTGGCACCGAGCGCGGCCTCGAGCTCGCTCATGCGCTTGCTCACTGCCGCCGGGGCCAGGTGCTCGCGCGATGCAGCAGCTGCGATGGTGCCCTCCTCCATCACGGCGACGAACAGGCGAAGCGAAACCGGGTCGACTCTCATCGTCGCATTACACACCGCGCCCGGCATGAACGAAGCTGCCATCGCATTCCGCGATGGCAGCTTCGCCAATGACTGCTTTGCGTGGCCCGGTGCCGCATCGACCATCGCGGCATGACGGAGACAAATACAACCACTTATTCCCTGGCGCCGGCCGCGCTGGCGGGCCTTCGCGTCGTCGAAATGGGGCAGCTCATCGCCGGCCCTTTCTGCGGCAAGACGCTCGGCGAATTCGGCGCCGACATCGTCAAGATCGAACCGCCTGCCGA
>JAQGMP010000380.1 GCA_028292285.1 Variovorax sp.
GTTGTTGTAGATGTTGACTATGTTGCTTCCGGTACCCAGAGCGCCGTTGCTGGTGATCGCAACGTTCAACCGGCCGGACGCGAAGTCCGCCGTCACGTCATTGCCAACTCGCGTTGTCCCGGTGAAGGCGGTGCTGCTGCCCGAAAGCGTGAGACGTGGGAGCGCGGTTGCATCAGTACCGTTGTTGACCAGCGTCAGCGGGCCTGCGCCGACGAAGCCACCGCTCAGCACATTTCCGGTCGTGTCATTCACGTCGATCGTGCCGCCGCCGGCCAGCACGGTGATGGCCCTCGCGCTTGTCACGTTATTGGCACCGAACTGGAACGTTCCGCCGTTCAATTGCAGCCCGCTGGCAGCATTTCCCAGATTGGCGTCGCTGGCAACGCGCAAGATGCCGGCATTGACGGTCGTCGTGCCGACGTAGTCGTTGGCCGCGTTGCTCAACGTGAGGGTACCGGCACCGGTTTTGATGATGCCGCCGGGGCCTGTGACGATGTTTACCTGCTGCGCATCGATATTCAGGTCGGTATTGAGCTCCACGGTCGGCGTGACCGTGGTGGTGATGTCAACCGCATACGCACCATCGGCGTAATCGTGAGACTGCGCGAGTGCGGCTGTGCCGGTCAAGCCGCCAAGCAACGTTGCGGCCGCAATGGCGACCGCCGACCCTGAGCGCTTCCCGCGCGAACGTGTGACTTCAGAAACGGCAACCCATGCGCCGAGTGCATGGTTCCAGACGCTGCGATACGAGGTATTCAAAAGATGCTCCGATAACGTTAAAAGGCCGCTACGCCCGGTAACAGGTGGCGCCGCGAAATAAGACAATTGAGTATCTTAGTGTTACACAACTTTGGCTTTTGGCTGGTGATGGTAACTACCAAGTACTACGTTCCGAATCAAAGTGCCAACTTGTTCCATGCGCCGACTGCTACGAAAAAGATAGCAAAAGTCGCTGGCGGGACAAGCTTTCGGGCCCGGTTATTGCCAAATACGCCCATGGGAAACCTCTACTTCGTGCGCCACGGACAAGCTAGCTTCGGCGCCTTGGACTACGACAACTTGAGCGAATTGGGAATCCGGCAGGCCGTTCGGCTTGGCGAGTACTGGCGCGAACACGGCACGAAGTTCGATGCGGTGATCACCGGCACGCTGAAACGCCACGTCCAGACGTGGAACGGCATCGCCAAAGGTCTGGGCATCGAGCGGGATGACGTGGTGCCGTGGCCAGGCTTGAACGAGTACGACAGCGAAGCCGTCATCGCGACCATCCATCCAGAAAAGCTCGCCAAAGCTGATTCACCGGAGATGTACCGGCATCACATCCGGCTGCTGCGCAATGGCCTCGCCGCCTGGATGCAGGGCAAGACCGAACCGGTCGGCATGCCCAGCTACATCGACTTCCTGGCGGGCGTCACCACCGCGCTCGACCATGTGCGCGACCGGCACCACGGTGCCAAGGTGCTGGTGGTGTCGAGCGGCGGCCCGATCAGCACGGCAGTCGGCCACGTGCTGGGCACCAGCGCCGAAACCACCATCGAACTCAACATGCGCATTCGCAACACCTCGGTGACGGAGTTCGCGTTCACGCCCAAACGCCACATGCTGGTGACCTTCAACACGTTGCCGCACCTCGACGGCCCGGCGTACGAAGACTGGGTCACGTACGCCTGAGGCGGCCGAAGCCCCAGCCCGTTGCCGCCCCCTCAGCGCAGCGGTTTTACGAACCTCAAGGTCATGCGGTCGGACTCGCCGATGGCCTCGAACTTCTTCCGGTCGACGTCGCCGCCCCGCAGCGTCGGCGGCAGCGACCAGACACCGTTCGGATGGTCTTTGGTGTCGCGCGGATTGGCGTTGATCTCGCTTCGCGCCGCCAGTTCGAAACCCGCGGCGCGTGCCCGTGCGATCACGAAATCTTCGGGCACGTAGCCGTTGGCGATGATGCGGGCGAGCGACGTACCGGCCGGCGCGCGATGTTCTTCGACGCCGAGCACGCCGCCGGGTTTCAGCACCGCATAAAACGCGCGCAGCATGTCGTCGAAATCGCCGGCTTCGATCCAGTTGTGGATGTTCCGGAACGTGAGCACCATGTCCGCGCCGCCCTTGGGCGCGATCCCGATAAAGCCCCGTCCGGCGGACGGCATCGTGCCGAGCGCCGTGCGGCCATAGGTCTCGGGACTGGCTTCGAGCTTCTTCGCGAAGCGCTGGCGTGACGCCGCGTCCTGCGTGCTGTCGGCCGGCTCATAGGCGGCGTAGAACTTGCCACTCTCGCGCAAATAGGGCGCCAGGATTTCGGTGTACCAGCCTCCCCCCGGTGCGATTTCAATCACTGTCTGGCCGGGCGTCAGCCCGAAGAAGCGGAGGGTTTCGCCGGGATGGCGCGCCGGGTCGCGCGCCCGGTTGGCGGCGCTGCGCTGCGGGCCGGCGATCACCGCAGCGAGCTGCGCCCCTGTGGCGTCTTTGGCATCCATTGCGGCCTGACTCTCGGCCTGCGCACGCGCCGCAAACGTTGTGGAAGAAGCGATCAACGCCAGCATCGCAGCAAGCACCGTCGACGAGAGCACCGAGGCACCGAAAGCGTGGCCAGCGGGGCGGCGAAAGAACAGGAGAGAGGTAGGCATGCGGGTCAGTGTGCCAGCACGGCAACTGCCTTGCTCCGTCAAGCCTGCCACACGCCGAAGCCAAGCTTGCGCAACATGATGCCCAGCTCGACCTCCATATCGCGCGCGGCGTCGTAGGGCATGGGGTTGTAGCGATCGTAGAGTTTCGGCAGCAGCCGCACACCGAAGTCGCGCACGAAAACGTTGGCCTGGATTCCGGCCTTGTGCTTGTCGAAGCGCACGTCGGGGTCGAGCCCCGTCATGCCGACATAGACGAAAGGCTTGCCCAGCGTCCAGTCGGGATTGGCCCGGCGGAAACGCCCGCTGTTCCAGACCTGGTCATCGAGCTCGACCACGTACACGTGGTAGCGATGGCTGCGTGGCGTGCGAGGAACCTGGGGGGCTTTCGGAACCTTGAGAACGCGGGGCGGCATGCGTCATCGTATTTCACGGACTTGCGCAGGCCGAACGGTCTGCGGCGGCGCCGCCGGCAAGGGAGCGCGATAGCCCTCGGGCTTCCACTGCTGGCTCGCGGTCGAGCCGGCGCCAAAGACTTTGACGGCGCGGTTGCCATCGCACACCGTGTCCGAGAACGAAACTTTGCCGTTCGCGTCGGTGCAGCGCTGCACCTGTGCTTCGACGCTGCCGCCGCTCACGACTGCGAGCAGCGCGGCGCACGACATGAGCGACTGCCTGCGCGATGCACGCACGCCGTCAGCGCAGCACGCGTCCGTCGGCCGTGATGTAGACGAGGTCGACTGCGCGCGCCGCATCGTGCAGCGGCGGGCGAAGGTTCACGCGAAAACCACCGACGTCGTAGTCGGTCATGCCCGTCATCGCTTTTTGCAAGGCCAAGCGAGTGGGTGCCGGTCCGGCGCGGCGCGCTGCTTCGGCCAAGGCTTTGGCCGCGATAAAACCTTCGAGCCCTTCGTACGAGGCGGTCTGGTCGGAGTCGCCGACCGCCGCCAGGTATTCCTTGACGATGGCGACCGTGGTCGAGCTGCGCGGCGACGGCACCACCTGCGAAATGATGACGCCTCGAATTTCCTTGCCGAGCGCGGTGTACAGCGGATCGATGCACACCACAGAAAACGTCATGAAGGAGCTCCCGTAACCGGTCTTGCGCATCTCGCGCACGAATGCCGCGGTGGTCGGCGAGAGCGACGCCTGGATGATGGTTTGCGGCTCGGCCTTGGCAATGGCTGCGACCGCCGCAGCGACCTGCGTGCCGCCCGGCTTCACGAAGACCGTGGCGACCGGCGGCGCGAGCTTGAGTTCGGTGGCGGCGTCTTGCACTGCCTGGAGAGCGGCGCGGCCCATCGCGTCGTCGTCGGCCACGACCGCGATGCGCTTCTGGCCGAGGATGTCGCAGTGCCGGAGCATCGCGAAGGCTTCGTCGGCCATGCTGGGCCGCACGTGGAAAACGTTGGCATGCGCCTTGTCGCGTAACAGGTCGGGGGCGGCAAATGGCGCGAAAAAAGCGGCGCCCTGTTGCTGGGCCACCTGCGCGCCCGCCATGCTGCTGGCGGTCCCGACATAGCCGAACAAAACGTCGGCACCGTCGCTCAGCAATTTGGCCGAATTGGTTTTGGCGCGCTCGGCATCGTAGCCATCGTCGAGCTGGCGCAGTTCCAGCGTCGGCCCGGTGGTGCCATGCTCGTTCCAGCCGTCGACATACAGCTTGGCACCGGCGGCGAAAGCCATGCCGATCTCGTTGGCGGCACCGGTCATGGGAATGGACTGGCCGACGACGACCTTCCAGCCCGTCGTGCGGCGTGTCGTCTGTGCAAACGCAGATGTCGCGACCAGGGCGGCGGTGGCGCCGACGGCGCTCAACATGCCGATGGCAGCAGCCGTCCGGGTGAATCCTCTTCGCGTGGCCTGCATGATCGTGTCCTGTTGGCGCATGAAAACGGTTGCAAACTGATGGCTTTGAAACAATCAATTACAAACGTCATCATACGCAAACTACAGGGTTTCTACGAGGGCGCTCCAGGGCGCCTCTGCCCGATCGTGACATTTTGCGCAGGCGTGTGGCACCCGCTTGCCGGTACCTCCCGGCCCCGGCAGCTCAGCCGCGCGTAGTCGCGTTCTCTTTCATCTTCGCGAGCGTGACCATCAATGCGGCGCTGCCGAGCATCTTGATGAGCCCGGAATGCTGCGCATAGAACTGGCTCACCTGGTCGACGACGCCGGGATGCGTCTGCTCGGCATGCGCCGCGATGTCGGTCACCTGAGCGGGCGACAACTGCGACGCCTGGTCCGGCGTGACTTGCGTCTGGCCGGGCGCCAGGATGCGTCCGAGCGCACCACCTGCGATGGCCGACGCAGCCGCCGGTCCGAGGGTGGCGAGGATCTGGTTCAGTACTCCCGCCTGCTGGGCCGAAGACGACTGGCCGAAAAGCTTGCCGACCATGTCGCCGAACGGTGGCGTCTGGTCGGAGCGCATCGCGCCCGCCAGGCCGGCGCCGAGCTCGTCGGTCGACGCATGCTGCGCCGCCTGATCGAAATGCTGCTCGGCATTGGCGCCGCCAGCGCCCGCGTTGCCTGCCAGCGCACTTTCAAGAATGTCCATCAGTCCCATCGTGTTCTCCCCGATGTCCGGCTTCAGCGCTTGCGGGCGATGAGCCCGTACAACACCAGCAGCACGATCGCGCCGACCACCGAGGCGATAAAGCCCGCGCCAACGCCCGCCGTGTACCAGCCCATCGCCTGGCCGATGTAGGTCGCGATGAGCGAACCTGCAATGCCGAGAACCGTGGTCAGAATAAAGCCCATCGACTGGTTGCCCGGCAGCACTGCGCGCGCCACCAGACCTGCGATGAAGCCGATCAGGATTGTCCAGATGATTCCCATGCTTTTTCCCTTTTGTTCGATTGTTGAAACCAGCCCATGATAGAGCCCCGAAGCTGACCGCTAGCCGTGTTCGGCGGGTGCCACCGGAGCGGCCTGAAGCGCCTTCGACACCGCCGCCGCGAGTGTGGCGATGTCGAAAGGCTTGATGAGGATCGACTGCGTACCGAGTACGCGTCCGACCTCGGCCATGTCGGCATAGCCGGTCGCCAGAATCACGGGAATGTCGCCCGCTTGCTCCCGGGCCCGTGCGATCACCTCGGCGCCGTTCATGTCGGGCATGGCGTAGTCGACCACCAGCAGGTCGTGCGGCGACGCATCGAGTGCGGCCAATCCGCTCGCCCCGCCGGCCGCCTCGCTCACCTGGTAGCCGAGCATCGTCAGGCTGTCGACGATGGCGCGCCGCACTTCGGCGTCGTCTTCGATGACGAGCACCTTTTGCCGCGTGGCGGCTGCATCGGGCGACATCGCCGCCAACCCTGCGAGCGGTACAGGCATGCCGACCCGTTCGCTAGATGCCGGGAAGCACATTTCGACCACGGTGCCGTGCCCTTCCTCGCTGCGAAGCGTCGCGATGCCGCCCGACTGCTGCGCAAAACCATAGACCTGGCTCAATCCCAGCCCGGTACCGCTGCCGACCGGCTTGGTCGTGAAAAACGGGTCGAACACCTTGCTTTGAAGATGCTGCGGAATGCCGGCGCCGGTGTCGGCGACAGACACTGCGACATGGGGCCCACGCGTCGACCCGGCCGGCACGCCATCGGCCTTGTGGTAATGGTTGTTGCGGTTGCCGACATCGTGCGTAACCGATGCAGAGATGGTCAGAGCGCCGCCGCCCGGCATGGCATCGCGCGCATTCACCGCCAGGTTCAGCACCGCCATCTCGAGCTGATTTGCATCCAGCACGGCCCAGGCGGGCTCGTCGGCCAGCTTCAGTTCGACGTTGATTGCCGGGCCGACCGACACGGCCACGAGCTCGCGCAGCCCGTCGAGCAGCGCATTGACATCGGTCAACCGCGGCAACAACGACTGGTTGCGGGCGAACGAAAGAAGCTGTCCGGTGAGCTTGGCGCCGCGCCCGACGGCGCTCTTGGCGCGCGCCGCGATGCCCAGCACCTTGTCGTCCCTGGCCACGCGCGACACCAAGTCGAGGTTCATGTTGACCACGTGCAGCAGGTTGTTGAAGTCGTGCGCGATACCGCCGGTGAGCCGACCGATCGCTTCCATTTTCTGCACCTGAATCAGCGCAGCCTGCGCCCGCTCGCGCTCGGCGATCTCGGCCATGAGGCGGTCGTTGGCGCCGGCCAACTCGCGGGTGCGCGACACGATGCGTTCTTCGAGCGCGCCGTTGAGCCGCTCGACCTCCGCGCGCGTGTCCTGAAGTTGCTGCAGATTGAGCCGCGTCGCGTACTGGCGGCGCCTCGCCCGCACAGCCGCATCAGCGGCGCGCGCCAGCGTTTCGGAATGCACCGGCCGCTCCAGCACGAACACGTTGCCCAGAGTTTGCAGCAATGCCAGCGCCTTGCGCGAGCGGCCATTGGCGTCGCGCGACGCGAGCACGATGAACGGAAAATCCGACCAGCTCGGCTGCGCCGTCAACCATGCGCCCAGAGGCGCCTCGGGCACCTGCAGCAACGACTCTTCGGTCAGGATCGCCGCGGCGGCGCCTTCGTCGAGATTGGCCAGCATTTGCCCGGCCGATTCGCAGACGAGCGCGACAAGATCGCGTCCGGCCAGCACTTTTTGCACCACCGCGGCATCGCGTCCACGCGGCGCATGAATCAGTACGCGCCCTTCCATGCTCAGACGACGGCCACCGTCGCGTCGCCCAGCAATGGAACGCCGCCACCGTACGACGGCACGCCGGACAGGATGCCCTCGAAATCGATCAACGCGGGGCCGACTTCGACCCCTGCGTCGCCCAGCCTGAATTCGCGAATGGTCAGCTCATGCCGATTGGTCCGGCTCTTGACCACCGAGACCGCTTTCAGCAGTTGCCCGCGCGCCTCGAAAAAACGAAACAGCACGATGGCATCCGACAAATAGCTCAGGTCAAGGTCGCTGCGCACGTCGCCGATGATGCCGTGCTGGCCGAGCACCAGCAGCGTCACGATGCCCTGCTGATTCAGGAAATTGAGCAACTCGTGCATTTGCAGCAGCAAGAACTGCGCGCCCGGCATCGCCTGCAAATAGGCGTTCATGCTGTCGATGACGACCATCTGCGCGCCGCGTCCTTGAACCGCGTCGCGCACCATGTTGGAAAATTGTCCGGGCGACACTTCCGCCGGATCGAGCGGAAAAACTTCGAGCTGCCCGTTGTCGAGGTACTTGCGTATCGGCAGGTTCAGCGAGTCGCAGCGGTGCAGCAGCGTGCCCAGGCCCTCGTCGAACAGGTAATAGGACGCACGCTCGCCACGCTTCAGCGCGGCGACCACGCACGACATGGCAGTCGTCGTCTTGCCGACACCCGAAGGCCCGATAAAAAGCGTATTGCTCCCGCGTGCAAGACCGCCGCCGAGCAATTCGTCGAGCGACCGCGTGCCGGTGTCTACCGACGTGAGCTTGAAATCCGTTCGATGCTCCGCCGCGATGAGCCTCGGAAAAACTTCGATGCCGCCGGTGTCGAGATTGAGGTCGTGTTCGCCGCCGCGGTACTTCACGCCACGCATCTTCACGATGCGCAAGTGGCGCCGCACCGGCCCGTAGTCGCCGCTCGCCTGGTCGAGCCCGAGTACGCCATGCGCAATGCTGTGCAACTGCAGGTCGCCGCCGGACGCCGTCATGTCGTCGAGGAGCAGCACGGTGCAATCGCGCGACGCGAAGAAATGCTTGAGCGCAAGGATCTGCCGCCGGTAGCGCAGCGGGTCCTGGGCCAGCAGCCGCATCTCGGACAGGCTGTCGAAGACGACCCGGTTCGGCGTCAACCGCTCGACCGCGGCCATCACACCGCGCGTCGTTTCGCCCAGTTCGACTTCCGACGGATAAAGAATCGATTGCTCGGCCGAAGGACTCAGGCCTTCCTGCGTGACCAGCTCGAAGACCTCGATGCCCTCGAGCGACCAGCCGTGCGATCCGGCCACGATGCCGAGCTCGGTCGCGGTCTCGGACAACGTGACGTACAGCCCGCGCTCGCCGAGTTCGCGTCCGTTGAGAAGAAATTGCAGGCCGAGCGTGGTCTTGCCAGCGCCGGGCGTGCCTTCGAGCAAATAGAGATGGCCGCGCGGCAAGCCGCCCCCCAACACACTGTCGAGTCCGGCGATGCCGGTCGAGGCGCGCGGTTGGACCGGGAACGACATTGGAGACGGAGGGGAGGTAGGCATGGAGAATGACTTGTTCGTTCTCAAAACATTGTGCGGGCAAGCCTGCGTGGGGCATGTCATGCCACGTCCTACAACCTGCGCCGGACAGGCGCGCTATACCTCGTCCCATGCTTGAAAAACTTCCTGATGCCATCGGCCACGCACTGCACGACGTGCGTGCCGGCCTCGATCACCTCGTGTTCAACACGCTCGGCCTGCGCAGCGGCCTGGCGGCGATCGAGGTGTCGAGCCTGGCCTTCGTCGATCACGCGCCCATTCCGGATCGCTACACGGCCGACGGCATCGGTCACTCGCCGCCGCTGCAGTGGTCCCAGGTGCCGGCCGACGTCGCGAGCCTGGTCCTGCTGGTGGAAGACGCCGACTCGCCGACGCCGAATCCGCTGGTGCATGCGATCGTGGTCGATCTCCCGCCGCAGGATGGCGGCATGGCCGAAGGCGCGCTCGCCAGCGCGGACCACGACGGCACCGGCGGGCTGCACACCGGCCGCAACTCTTATCTGCAATCGGCCTGGCTGCCGCCGGATCCGCCGCCCGGGCACGGCGTGCACCGCTATGCGTTTCAGGTGTTCGCACTGAAAGCCGGCGATGCGTTTTCGGACACGCCGGGCCGCGATGAAGTGGTGGATGCCCTGCGCGCACGCGCCGTGGCCAGCGGGCTGTTGATCGGCACCTGCGAGCGGCCGGACGGCTCGGTCAAGCTCGGCAAGACCCAAGCGGTGCCCGCAGGTTTGACGCCGGCCGCCGGCTGAACTTCAGGGCGGCAGCATCCCCTTGG
>JAQGMP010000527.1 GCA_028292285.1 Variovorax sp.
ACATGCGCTGGCCAGAACACGAACGTCGGATGCCCTTGCAGCAGCGTCAGCCAGAAGTCGGTGACGCGGTTGGCAAGGCGCCCGCGCCACATTCGCCGATGCGCGTGGTTGTGATGGATGACGCCGATGCCGAGCGTCAAAAACAGCATCGCCGCATACGCCGGCCACCAGAAGCCATTGACCCACTGCCATGCCGCGAGCGAAGGCAGCGCCACAAGATACGCCAGGCTTTGCCAGTCGCGCCGATGGCGCAGCCGTGGACGCGCAGCCGCCCTCTCATCAGCCCGCCGTGGCATGGCCCGCCTGCTTGTTCTGCCCAGCCTTCTGCGACTGCTTCAGGCGAAATGCATCGAGCTGCGCCTGGGCGGCGTCCGCGCTCAGCCGGGTACCGAAAAGACGGTCCATGAAGGTGAACTGAAAGCCGTAGTTGCCACCATGGCAGGCGTGGTGCAGATGATGACGGCGGCTGGCCGCGAACCAGTGGCTGTACGACACGCGCGAAAAGAAGTCGTAGTTCGAATGGCCGACGACGTTGAAGAACAAGCTGAACACCGGCACCGACGCCAGCGCCCAGAAGCTGAAGTCATGCACCAGCATCGGCGGCAGCAGCACGCTGCCCAACATGGCTGCTTCGAGCGGGTGAAAGCTGTAGGTCGAAAACGGCGTGCTCACCATGGAGCGATGGTGTGGTCCATGAAAGCGCCTCAAGGCCTTGCTGTGCAGCAGGCGGTGATTGATCCAGAAATGCACGTCGTTCCACAGCGCCAGCACCGCGATTTCGCCGGCGACGCGCCAGCCGCCCGGATCGACCGCCAGGCGGGCCCAGCCGAGTTGCAACAGTCCCCACGGAAACACCATGCCGAGCCCGAAGATCGCGACCGACACGGCCGACTGGCCCACCTCCCGCCGCAGCTGCCCCGCCGACAGGGGCCGCGGATCGAGCACACGGCCGATGCCCAACCGAGGCAAAATCTTCACTGTCACGAGCCAGCCCAGCGCGCCGAAACCGAGGTAGATGGCGCCAAAAAACAAGAGGCCCCACCCCATGACCTGGAAGGCCGAAAGCGATTGAAATGTTTGCGCCATACAGCGGCAAGTATCGTTGCGGAAAACAGGCATCGGCAACCGGGCATCAGCAACATGGCAGCAACGGCTATGCCCTTGCGAGAGAATTCAGCTATGCAACTCAATTACATCGCCAACACGAGCGTGGCCTCGGCATCCGGGCTCACCCTTCCCGTCATCGACCCCTCGGACGGTCAAGTCTTCGATGAACTGCAGCGCAGCAACGCGGCCGACATCGACAGCGCCGTGCGCGCCGCGCGCGATTGCTTCGAAGGCACATGGAGCAAGGTCAGCGCCGCCGACCGCGGCCGGCTGCTCTACAAGCTTTCGCAAAAAATCGCCGATCACGTCGACGAACTGGCGCTACTCGAACAGCGCGACTGCGGCAAGCCGGTGAAGCAGGCGCGTGCCGACGCCTTGGCGCTGGTGCGCTACTTCGAGTTCTACGCCGGCGCCTGCGACAAGTTCCATGGCGAAACCATTCCTTATCAAGAGGGCTACAGCGTCTTCACCTGGCGCGAACCGCACGGCGTGACCGGCCACATCATTCCGTGGAACTACCCGATGCAGATCTTCGGGCGCAGCGTGGGCGGCGCCCTGGCGGCGGGCAACGTGTGCGTGGTCAAACCGGCCGAAGACGCCTGCCTATCGCTCATCCGCGTCGCGCAGCTGGCGGCCGAAGCCGGCTTTCCGCCCGGCGCGCTCAACATCGTCACAGGCTACGGCCATGAAGCCGGCGACGCCCTGGCGCGCCACGAAGGCATCGATCACATCAGCTTTACCGGCAGCCCGAAGATCGGCACGCTGATCCAGCAGATCGCAGCGGAACGTCATTGCCCGGTCACGCTCGAGCTCGGCGGCAAAAGCCCGCAAATCATCTTTGCCGATGCCGACATCAACGCGGCCATTCCGGTGCTCATCAACGCCATCGTGCAGAACGCCGGCCAGACCTGTTCGGCCGGCTCGCGCGTGCTGATCGAGCGCGACATCTACGAACTGCTGCTCGAGCGCCTCGGCCACGCGTTCTCGGCGTTGCGCGTCGGGCCCGCCGCCATGGACCTCGATGTCGGCCCGCTGATTCGCCAATCGCAACAGCAGCGCGTATGGGACTTTCTGTCGGACGCGCAGCACGCCGACATCCCGATGGTGGCGCAAGGCGTGGTCGTCGACGAAGCGCCGGAAACCGGCTTCTATCAAGCGCCGACGCTGCTGCGCGATGTGCCGGTGATGCACCGTCTCGCGCAAGAAGAAGTCTTTGGCCCGGTGCTCGCGGCGATGCAGTTCCGAGACGAAGACGAGGCGGTAGCTCTGGCCAACGCCACGCAGTTCGGGCTGGTGGCCGGCGTCTGGACCAACAACGGCGCGCGCCAGTTCCGCATGGCCAAGCGCGTGCGCGCCGGCCAGGTGTTCATCAACAACTATGGCGCGGGCGGCGGCGTCGAGCTGCCCTTCGGCGGCGTCAAGTCGTCGGGCTACGGGCGCGAAAAGGGCTTCGAGGCGCTCTACGGGTTCACCACGCTGAAGACCGTTGCCGTCCGACACGGCTGAGCCGCTCACCCGCATACAACCGAGTCATGAACGCACGCGTGATCCCTCGTGTCGACGAGCGGCGGCTTTCGCCGGCGCCATCGGTCGGCACGTCCGCGCTTGCGTCGATGCCTTCGATATGGCCGACCTGGCATCTGGCCGACCGCCTCGGCCGGCCGCTCACCGACCTGCGGATCAGCGTGACCGACCGTTGCAATTTTCGCTGCAGCTATTGCATGCCGAAAGACGTGTTCGACAAGAACTACGACTATCTGCCGCACA
>JAQGMP010000598.1 GCA_028292285.1 Variovorax sp.
GTACGGCCGAGCGTTGCGCCGTTCACGATTCGGCCCTTGTCGATCAGACGGAACAACGCCCAGGGCCCGCTGGTCATCAGGGTCGAGGTGGCGCCCGATACACGCGGGTTCGCGACGAACTCGGCCATGGAACCGCCTCGCGGTCCCGGCCAATTGACGGTGAACGATTGCACTGGACCGTGGATGTAGCGCTGTCCCTGGCCATCGATGTCGATCACCAGATCCGTGATGCTCGGTTCGAGATCGAGCACCTTGACGTCGATCTTCCAGGCCAGCTTTTTGCCACCTGCATCACGGAAAAAGAGATCGCGAATCTGCTGTGCACGATAGAAGGCATCGAGGTTGGGGCCGTGCTGCGCCAGCAGCTTCAGCAGTTCGCCGAGGAGGGTCGGCCCGGTCGTCACCGGCGCGGGGGGCGTGCCGGCCGCGATACCCTCGATGCCCACCATCGCATTGGCCGTGTCGGGGCTCTTGTAGTGCCAAGGGCGCGCACCGGAGTCGACAAAAGGCGCAAGGTACTTGGTAAAGAACTCGTCGGCCGCACCGCCGACAGCGAACACCAGCGTGAAGTCTTCGATCGATGCGTCCTGCGCGACGGCGGCCAGCGGATAGCGCCCTTCGACACCGCGCTTGCAGGGCTCGCTCACCTGCATCGTCATGAGCGCCATGATGCGATCGAGCTGCAACTGCGCCTGCTTTCGCAGGATATCGGTCGAGCCCAGCACGACCTTGTCGCCGCCACTCGTGGCCAGCGCTGTCAGCACCTCACGAAACGGGGCCGGCAACTTGCCGGCCTCCAATTTCAGACGCGCGCCCACTTCGGCGCCGCCGGGCGGCAAGCTGCCGGCGGTGAGTGCCGTGTCGGCGACCACCAGCAGCGTGTAGAACTCGTTGACCAGTCCCGATACCGCTTCGAGACCAGGCTTGGCGCCGCCCGCGTTGGCAAAGGAGCCGAGCGCCACGTCGGCTTGTCCGGTGACCACTTCGCGCAGAGCCGCAAAGCGGTCGTCGACGATCTGCTTTTCAAGCCGCTCCTCGCTGCGAATGCCCAGGTTCTTTCCGATCTCGCGCGTTTGCTTGTTCAGTTCGTCGGTGGCCTTGTCGAGAAAGCTCTTGTCTTCCTGCACGCGCGTGACGAGGGGTCGCGACAGCGTCGTTTCGCGTGCCGCAGCCCGTGCGAGCCGCGTCAAGGGTGAGTCGGGCGCCGCGAATTGGCGCAGCACCCCGAGGTCGAAGCCCAGGCTGGTGCCGGTAATGTCGCTCCCACCGACGGTGCGGATCGAATCGAGAAACACTTCCCAGTTCTGGGCGTACTCCGTCAGGTATTGGCGGCGAACATCCTCGAGCAAGGGGTCGTCCTGCAGCGCGGCGGTGGCGGCTCCCGGCGTTTTTCCGGCATCGCCAGCAAAGCCGACCCCTGCGGCGCCCCGCCCCATCACCCAGGCATCGTTCTCCAGCGCCCGGCCCACGAACTCGGGCAGCCGTTTGTTGAAAAGCTCGTGGTATCCGTCGTAGGTAAACAGTCCTGGAACGCCCTTGCCGAGCGGCAACCCATCGACGCGCGAGAACACCGTTCCCGCTTGCGGACCGACCGCGCGGAGCAGCGTGAACTCTTGCGGCGACTCGGCCAGCATGGCCGCCTTGGCCCTTTCGTACACCCGCTGCGTCGAGGTATTGCTGTTCAGAAAACTTTGAACATCGCGAACCAGTGCCTCATTCGGCAACGATGCCGCCTGCACGGGATGGACGCCCGAAAAAAGCCTTTCGACATGGCCCACCATGGAGGCACGGCCCCCGAACGCCGCGGCACTATCGGTTGTTTCCCAGTCCTTCAGCACCCAATTGCGAACGTCGCGGGCGCCGCCATCCTTCATGTACCGCTCCTTGTCGTGAAGCAGCTTGTAGACACGCAGCGTCTCGTACGCAGCTCTCGAGTCCCGGTCTTTGACGCTTTGCGCGAGCACGACCTCCATGCGCTGAACGATCGGCGGCAGCATCGTGTGCTCTTCGAGTTGAGCGTAGGTGTCGCTCGCTGCGTTCAACACCGGCGGCACGGAATAGAGCCCGTAAAGAAAACTGCCGGGCGGGCTGTCCGTGTCGAGGCCGGCATAGCCCGGCAATTCGCGCGCACTGTTCAGAACCTCCGGAACGCCCGCCGGCTTGAAGTCGGCGAACAGCTTCCGCACCTGCCCGGTCAGCGCTTGCGCCCGTGCCCCCACTGTGCCGAGGTAGTCGCGGTTGTTCCCGAAGCTGAGTGCAAGCGCGCCGGCGAGCCATACAAAGATCACCACCGCCAGTGCGTGACCCAAAAGGCGCAACAGCCGAAACCGGAACTCCCATCGCAAGTTCGGCCGGACCAGGTGGGCTTCGGGGATGATCACCTTCATCAGCAGATCCTGCAGAAAAAAGCCTTGCTGACTGCGCGTCGGAGCGGTGTCGATGGCAACCGGCCGCTTGGCCGCCAAGGCCGATACGTCGAGAGGCTCAACGGCATCGGCATCGATGTCGGGCGATCGGCCCTCATTCAGCGCTGTGAGCTCTTTGCGGGCCACTGCGGAACTGCAAGCGCGATGGTCTTGAAACGGCGACACGCCCAAGGTGCGCCAGAGCCGTTGCAACAGCGTGTCGGGGTCGGCCGGCAAGTCGACTTCGGCTTGCGCTCCACTCGTCAGGTAGACGCCCCGCAGCGTGTTGTGCAGTTGCGTGTTGTCGAAGCGGGAGTCCAGAAAGACCTCGTCCAGCATCTGGACTAGCGGCACCACCAGTCCAGCGAACTCCTGAGGCAGTGCGAACATGCGGCGACGGCGATCGACATCGAACTCTTCATTCAGCCGAGAACGAAGCCCCGCGGCCAATCGATCCTTCAACAGCCCGAACTCGATGCCGACCTGCTCCCGCAATACGGCGCGGTGACCCATTGCTTCTGCGGCCTTCACCGCCTTGCCTCCTTGGTAAGGAAGCGTGAATCCCCAGGTTTGCGTTCTTCCTTCGCTTGTCAGAGATTGAAAGTATTCGGCGAAACCACAGAGCAAGTCGAGCTTGGTGACGATGACATACACGGGGAAGCGGATACCCAGTTCCTGCCGCAACTCGGCGAGCCGGTCGCGCACCAGCACCGCGTGGTCCGCGCGCTCGGATTCTGTAAGGGTCAACAGTTCGGCCGCATTCAAGGCGACGATGACACCGTTGATCGGCGCGCGCGTACGGTGCTTGCGCAACAACCCCAAAAAGCCGAGCCACTCGGCCGGATCCTTGGTCGGACTGCTCTCCTGCGTCGTATAGCGACCCGCCGTGTCGATCAACACCGCTTCATTGGTGAACCACCAATCGCAATGCAGCGTGCCTCCCTGGGACTGCAAGACCATGCTGCGCGGCACGTTGCCCATCTGACGGGCGACAGGAAATTGAAGTCCGGAGTTCAACAATGCCGTGGTCTTGCCGGCGCCGGGACTCCCGACGATCATGTACCAGGGCAACTCGTACAGATAGCGCTTGCCTTCGAACAACCGGCCGAGGCTGCCGCCCCGAGTGCGCAAGCTCCTGAGTTGCGCCATTGCACGATTGACCGTCGCAGTCACCGTTTTCAGTTCTTCTTTGGCGGCATCGTCCTTTGCACCGTCTTTGCCGAAGTTGAGGAACTGCGTGAGCAGATCGTTATTGTTGCGGAGCGCCTGCCAAAGGCGGTAGAGCCAGTAGACCGCATAGACCATGAGGATCGCTCCGATGATCAGCATGCGCACCCATACGGGCGACAGCAGTTTGGCATTGCCGACAGCCAGCAGAGGACCGGCATGCCAGACCAGCAAACACAGCGCGGCGACGCCCACGAGGCTGAACGGGCCCGACACCAGCCACAGCATGCCCAGCACCAGCAGCAGCACGATCAGCGTGACGCGCACGCCGACAGCCGCCAGCGGCTGGAGTCCGTCGACCGACAGCAAGGGACCGACGAACCACACCGCCAGGGCCAGAACGATCATGGCCAGAAAGGCGAACATCTGCCGCGAGAAGATGAATGCCAGGAATTGATTCAGATAGTGCATAGAGGCTTCTGTTGCGCTGTTCCCCGCCGCTCAGCGGGAGATGCCCTGGATGACGATGATGTCGATGCGCCGGTTGCGGGCCCGCCCTGCAAAGGTCGCGTTGTCGGCCACAGGGGCGGTGTCGCCACGGCCTTCGATCTTCAGACGCGACGAGACAACGCCCTTGTCTTGAAGCACTTGCGCTGCCGCTGCTGCACGCTTCTGGCTCAGCGCCTGGTTGTCGGGAAACTCGCGCGTCTTGATCGGCTGGTTGTCCGAGT
>JAQGMP010000607.1 GCA_028292285.1 Variovorax sp.
GGGCTTGACGATCGCGTGCCAGCTTTTCTTCAGCCGCCCGAGCCGCCGCGGTGCCTTGCGAAATCGTGAGCTTGTCGGGCGATGCGGCCGCGGCATTCCGGTCTTCGACATTGGCTTGCAGCTTGCCCGCAGCTTGCCTGTCGGCGGCGGCAACGCGCGCCGTGGGTGCGTTTTCAGCGAGCCGACGGCGATATTCGCCGAAATCGCGGCTCTGCGTGGTGACCGTGCGCTTGGCTTCGTCCGGTGGCACGTTAGACGCTTGCGACGCCGCCGACACGTCGAGCACCGCACCCGCCTTCATGCGATTGATGTTGCCGCCGATGAAAGCATTCGGGTTGGCACGCAACATCGCAACCAGCATCTGGTCGAGCGAGACGTCGGCAGGCTTGTAGGCGCCGGCGATCTTGCTGGCCGTGTCGCCGGGCCGCACCGTGACTTGCTCACCCGTTCCGGCGCTGGCACCCGTGCGCGCGGTCGCCTCGGGCGCCGTGGCAGGGGTGGGTGCAACGGCAGCCGGGCGTTCGCGGCGTGGCGCGGCGGGCACGACCACAGGCGCAGCGCGCTGCACCGGCGGCGCCGCGCTGATTTGCGGCGCCAGTGGCACGACCGGCGCAGCGGCCTGGCGGCTGGTGGGCGGATCGAGCAGCACCGTGTAGTCGCGCACGATGCGGCCGGAGCTCCAGTTGGCCTCGACCAGCAGATCGACGAAAGGATCGCTCAGCGAGCGGGTGCCGGTCAGCCGCACCACATAGCGGCCATCGGCGCGCCGTTGGAGGCTCACCCGGACATCGGACAGCGAGGGGTTGTAGGCGACACCGGCGGCACGGAACGCTTCCGACGATGCAATGGCGACTTTCATGCCATCCGCTTCGGCCGCGGTGATTTCGGTGACTTCGATTTCGGCACGCAACGGTTCGCCCAATGCGGACTGAACGTTGAGCCGGCCGAGCGCAAGCGCGCTTGCATCGGTACTCACGGCGCCCAGCGCAAGAGCGATGGCGACACTGAGGAGCGACAACTGGCCGCGACCGCCCAACTTGGTGGTCGGACGGGTGGCCGGGACGCTGGCCGCTGGCAACATAGGTCTTGTCATGCTGTTAGGGGCAGCTCGGCCCAAAAGTGTAAGAGGACGTTAACACCATCATCCGGCACTGACAAGCCGGCGCGGCCGTTCTACCCAGTGCGCGCCAACTTCGGCGCCGCTACTGTGTTGTCAGACGGCAACGTCGACGACTTTCGTCGGTGATCAGAATAGTGTTCAGGCTTCGATCAGGATGCGCAACATGCGGCGCAACGGTTCTGCGGCGCCCCATAGCAATTGATCGCCGATGGTGAACGCGCCCACGTATTCTGGGCCCATCGCCAGCTTGCGGATACGGCCGACCGGAATGTCCATCGTGCCCGTGACCGCGACCGGCGTCAGTTGTGCGAGCGTCGCCTCGCGCGTATTCGGCACGACCTTGGCCCAGGCGTTGTCGGCCGCGATCAACGCCTCGATGTCGGCGACCGGCACGTTCTTCTTCAGCTTGAAAGTCAGCGCCTGGCTGTGGCAGCGCATGGCGCCGATGCGCACGCAAAAACCGTCGACAGGCGTCGGGGCAATCGCGAAACCCGGACCTTGGCCCAGGATCTTGTTGGTTTCGGCACCGCCCTTCCATTCTTCCTTCGACATGCCCCACTCGGCATCGCCCGGGTTCTTGCCGATCCCCAGATCCTTGTCGATCCACGGAATGAGCGAGCCGCCCAACGGCGCGCCGAAGTTGGCGGTTTCGGCCGCGCTCAGGTTCTGCTGCTTGTGCAGCACCTTGCGGTCGATTTCGAGAATGGCGGACTTCGGGTCGTCCAGCAGCGACCGGACTTCGGCGTTCAGCGTGCCGAACTGCGTCAGCAACTCGCGCATGTGCTGCGCGCCGCCGCCCGACGCCGCCTGGTAGGTCATGCTGGTCATCCACTCGACCAGGCCCGCCTTGTAGAGCGCGCCGACACCCATCAGCATGCAGCTGACGGTGCAGTTGCCGCCGATCCAGTTCTTGCCGCCCTTGGCGAGCGCGGTGTGAATGACCGGCAGATTGACCGGATCGAGCACGATGATCGCATCGTCGTTCATGCGCAGTGTCGAGGCTGCATCGATCCAGTGGCCATTCCAGCCCGCGGCGCGCAGCTTGGGAAAAACTTCGCTGGTGTAGTCGCCGCCTTGGGCGGTGATGACGATGTCGCACTTCTTCAGCGCGTCGATATCGTGCGCATCCTTCAGAGTGCCTTCATTCTTTGCCATCGCCGGCGCCTTGCCGCCCGCGTTGGAGGTTGAAAAGAAGACGGGCTCGATGAGCCCGAAGTCGCCTTCGGCCTGCATGCGGTCCATCAGGACCGAGCCGACCATGCCACGCCAGCCGACGAGGCCGACCAGAGGTTGAGAGGATGCGTTCGCCATTTCAATGTGCCCTTGTCAAAAAAGTGTTTTCTCTTTGGCGCCCGGCTCGTCGAGCCGGGGGGCGTGACGAAGCGGGCTGCGGTTAGCCGGTAATCGTCTTTTTGGTGATCGAGGAAGAGAGCGAAGAAGAAAGCGCTGCCACCACCGCGTCGCCCATGGCGCGGGTGCCGACGCGCTTCGTGCCTTCCGACCAGATGTCGCCGGTGCGCAAGCCCGAGGCGAGCACCGACTTGACCGCCGACTCGATTCGGTCGGCAGCTTCGGGTTGGTCGAGGGAGAAGCGGAGCATCATGGCAGCGGACAGAATTGTAGCCAACGGATTGGCAACCCCTTGGCCAGCAATGTCGGGCGCGCTGCCGTGGCTCGGCTCATACAGGCCCTGATTGCTCGCATTGAGCGATGCCGAAGGCAGCATGCCGATCGAGCCGGTGAGCATCGCGGCCTCGTCCGACAGGATGTCCCCGAACATGTTGCCGGTGACGAGCACGTCGAACTTCTTGGGCGCCTTGACGAGTTGCATGGCCGCGTTGTCGACCAGCATATGGTCGAGTTCGACATCTGGATACGCCTTGGCAACGTCGAGCATCACGTCCTTCCACAGTTGCGAAGTCTCGAGCACGTTGTTCTTGTCGACGCTGGTCACGCGCTTGTTGCGCTTGCGGGCGGCCTGAAACGCGACGTGCCCGATGCGCTCGATCTCCGGACGCGAATAACGCATCGTGTCGAAGGCTTCTTCCGCGCCGGGAAAGTGGCCGTCGACGGCGGTGCGCCGGCCGCGCGGCGCGCCGAAGTAGATGTCGCCGGTCAGTTCGCGAATGATCAGGATGTCCAGCCCCGAAATCAGCTCGGGCTTGAGGCTCGACGCACCGACCAGCTCTTCGTAGCAAATGGCCGGACGAAAGTTCGCGAACAGGCCGAGGTTCTTGCGCAGGCCGAGGATCGCCTGCTCGGGCCGCAACGG
>JAQGMP010000650.1 GCA_028292285.1 Variovorax sp.
ACCGTCTTCGAACGGATCGAAGTCAGCGGCGCGCTGGCTCACCGGGCAACCGGTGGGCGTGCGCTCCGCGGACAGCGGGCCGTGCGCCACGGGGCAGCCCGCGGTGCGGGCAGGAACGTCCGGCGCGCTCGTCGTGGTCACTGTGCTCATTTCATCCATGGCAGATTCCTTCATGCGACCGTGCCGCCGCGGCCTCTCGTCATGCTGCGGCCTTCGCGCTTTCTGGCCGCTCGATCAGTCCAGCGTGATTTTCAGGTCGCGAATCAGCTTTTGCCAGCGTACGGTTTCTGTCTTGAGCAACTCGGCGAACTGCGCCGGCGTGTCGCCGACCGGCTCGACGCCGAAGTCTTCGAGCCGCTTGTGCACGCCCGGATCGTTGATGGCCGCGACCACCTGCTTGTTGAGCGCGGCGATCACGTCGGGCGGCGTGGCCGCCGGCACCACCAGGCCGACCAGCGCAGCGGCCTCGACATTCTTGTAGCCCAGCTCGGCGAAGGTCGGCACGTCCGGCAGCTGCGGCAAGCGGGTGGCGTTGGCGACCGCCAGCGCTTTCACCTTGCCGCCCTTGATGAAGCCCGCGCCGGCCGCCAGGTCGACCATCATCGCCGGCACCTGTCCGCCGGCCACGTCGGCGAGTGCAGGCGCGGCACCGCGGTACGGCGCATGGACCATGAAGAGGCCGGCTTCCGACTTGAGCAATTCCATCGCCAGGTGGTGCGGGCTCCCGGCACCGGCCGATGCGTAGTTGAATCCGCCGGGCTTGGCCTTGGCCTGCGCGATGAAGTCCTTGGCGTCTTTCACCGTGATGCCAGGCCCGACCACGAGAATCATCGGGAAGCGCCCCATCAGCGTGACGGGCGCCAGGTCTTTGGTCGGGCTGTAACTCAGCGTCTTGTAGAGCACCGGGTTGTAGACCAGCGTGCCGTTGTCCGCCGACAGCACGGTGTAGCCGTCGGCGGCCGCACGCGCCACTTCCGATGCGCCGATAGCGGTGTTGCCACCCGGCTTGTTATCGACCAGGATCGACTGGCCGATCTGCGTCGACATCACCTGGCTGATGGAGCGCGCCAGAAAGTCCGAGCCGCCGCCGGCCGCATACGGCACGACCCAGCGGATCGGCTTGGACGGATAGGTTTGTGCTTGCGCCATGGCGCCCGACGCAGCCAGCAAAGGCAGAGCGAAGAGGCAGCTCGCCAAAATCTTCTTCATGAATGTCTCCGAACGATGATCGATAAAAAGCCCGGCGACAGTGTCCTACGCCGGGCCCGAATTCTCATGGGTGTTTACCGTGACGACACGGCAAAAAATTGCCTGGGTCGGACGGCCTCAGTCGGTCGCCACTTCGAGCACCAGCTTGCCGAAGTTTTCTCCGGCGAAAAGCTTGTTGAGCGATTCGGGGAAGGTGTCGATGCCCTTGACCACGTCTTCCTTGCTCTTCATGCGGCCGTCCTTCAGGTAGCCGGCCAGTTCCTTGATGGCGATGGGGTAGCGGTCGGCGTAGTCGAACACCACGATGCCTTCCATGCGCGCGCGGTTCACCAGCAAGCTCAGGTAGTTGCGCGGGCCGGCGGCCGGCATGCTGTTGGCGTTGTTGTACTGGCTGATGGCGCCGCAGATGATGACGCGCGCCTTGCGTGCCAGCTTGGCCAGCACCGCGTCGAGGATCTCGCCGCCGACGTTGTCGAAGTAGATGTCGACGCCCTTGGGGCAATGCTCTTTCAGGCCTGCGCGCACGGCGCCTTCGCCGGCTTTGTAGTCGATGCAGGCATCGAAGCCCAGCTCGTCGACCACCCATTTGCACTTGGCCGCGCCGCCCGCGATGCCGACCACACGGCAACCCTTGATCTTCGCCAGCTGGCCGACGGTCTGCCCGACCGCGCCCGCAGCGCCGGAGACGACGACGGTCTCGCCTTCCTTCGGCTGGCCCACGTCCATCAGCCCGAAGTAGCCGGTCATGCCCGGCATGCCGAGCACGTTGAGCCACTGGCCGATGCTGCCGGCGCGCAGGTCGATCTTGACCAGGCCGTTGCGCTTGATGTCTGCTTGCGCGATCAGCATGTACTCCTGAACGCCGAGCGTTCCGTACACCGCATCCCCGACCGCAAACGCCGGGTTCTTCGACGCGACGACCCGGCCGATGCCACCGGCCCGCATCACTTCGCCGATGGCGACCGGCGGGATGTAGCTCCTGGCATCGTTGAGCCAGCCGCGCATCGCGGGGTCGAGCGACAGCGACAGCGTTTTGACCAGCACCCCGCCGTCGACCGGTTCGCCGACCGGCTCGGTGGTGAAATTCCAGTGCTCGCGCGTGGCCGCCGCATCGGGACGTTTGGCAAGGCGAACCTGGTGGTTGACGAGAGCGGTCATGGTGTTGTCTCCTTCGTTGTGATGAGGCGGAATGCTAGTCGCGCAGCGGGCCTGCATCGGTAGCGGATGCGACAAAGGCGCACCGGATCGAGTC
Organism: Variovorax sp.; assembly: GCA_028292285.1. Taxonomy (GTDB): domain Bacteria; phylum Pseudomonadota; class Gammaproteobacteria; order Burkholderiales; family Burkholderiaceae_C; genus Variovorax. Next base: position 2,462 of record JAQGMP010000650.1, read on the forward strand.
GCTGGCACTGAATTCGCTTGCCCTTCATGACTACAACAGAAAGAGGTGACCGCATGGCGAAGATCCCACCGGGCGTTGGCCCGCGCTTTCCACAGGTGGTGGTGCTGGTCGGCGCCACCGGCGACCTGGCGCGGCGCAAGTTGCTGCCGGGCCTCTTTCATCTGTGCACCTCGGGCTTTATTCCGGCCTGCCGGATCATCGGCTGCTCGCTGGACGAGATGGATGTGGAGGCGTTTCGTGCCAGCGCGCGTTCGGCGCTCGACGAGTTCGGCAGCCGCAAGTTCACCGCGGCCGAGTGGGACACCTTTTCGGCCACGCTCGACTACGTGCCGTTGTCAGCCGGCGCGCCGGCGCTCAAGGCCGCAGTCGAAAAGGCCGAGGCTTCTTTCGGTGGCGCCGAATGCCGCCGGCTTCACTATCTGAGCGTGCCACCCAGCGCGGCGCTGACGGTGGTTCGCACGCTCGGCGAGGCCGGCCTGGTCGAGCGCTCCCGCATCGTGATGGAAAAGCCCTTCGGCACCAACCTGGCGAGTGCCGTCTCGTTGAACAGCAAGCTGCACGAGGTGTTCGCGGAAGAGCAGATCTTTCGTATCGATCACTTCCTGGGCAAGGAGCCGGCGCAGAACATACTGGCGTTCCGATTTGCCAACGGGCTGTTCGAGCCGATCTGGAACCGCAATTTCATCGACCACGTGCAGATCGACGTGCCCGAAACGCTGGGCCTGGGCAAGCGCGCCGGCTTCTACGAGCAGACCGGCGCCTACCGCGACATGGTGGTCACGCACCTGTTCCAGATCCTCGCCTTCATGGCGATGGAGCCGCCGACCGCGCTGGAGCCGGCGCCCATCGGCGAGGAGAAGAACAAGGTGTTTCGCAGCATGCTGCCGATCTTGCCGTCGGACGTGGTGCGCGGACAGTACGCCGGCTATCGCGCCGAAGAGGGCGTCGATCCCGACTCCGACACCGAGACCTTCATCGCGCTCAAGTGCCATATCGACAACTGGCGCTGGGCGGGCGTGCCCTTCTACCTGCGCACCGGCAAGCGGCTGGCCGAGGGACAGCGCATCATCTCGATCGCCTTTCGCGAGCCGCCCAAGAGCATGTTTCCGCCGGGCTCGGGCGTCGGTGCACAAGGGCCGGATCACCTCACGTTCGACCTGGCAGATGCCTCGAAGATGTCGCTGTCGTTCTACGGCAAGCGGCCCGGCCCCGGCATGCGGCTCGACAAGCTGAGCCTGCAGTTCGCCATGCACGACACCGGCCTGGCCGGCGACGTACTGGAAGCCTACGAGCGGTTGATCCTCGACGCCATGCGCGGGGATCGAACGTTGTTCACCACGGCCGAGGGCATCGAACGGCTGTGGCAGGTGTCGACCGGCTTGCTGGAATCGCCGCCGCCGGTGCGGCTCTATGCGCAGGGCTCCTGGGGGCCGAAGGCGGTGCACCAGCTGATTGCGCCACATGCATGGCGGCTGCCTTTCGAGCGGGCCTGGCGCGATCCGAACAAGGTGGGCAGCTGAACCAGAGCGCGACTTGCAGCCTCAATTGGCAATGAGCCATGGGCCGTGGGCCAGCCGCGCGCAGCGGCGGTCGATCAATCGAGCCGCACGTCGACCTGCAAACCCGGCGCGGCGTTGCGCACGCTCAGACTGCCGCCGTGCGCTTCCGCCACAAGTCGGCACAGGTACATGCCGAGACCGACGCCGCCGGTGGTTCGCTGGCGCGCGCTGTCGGTTCGATAGAAAGGCTCCGTCAAGTGCGCCAGTTGCGCTTCGTCGACGCCGGGGCCGAAGTCGCGCACCTGCAGCGCGACGCCCGCGCCATCATCGACGGCCCGCAGCGACACGTGCGGCGGCTCTGCGGCCCCGGCGCCGTAGCGCAGCGCGTTGTCGAGCAGGTTGCGCACCAGCAGCCGCACGCGCGTGCGGTCGAGTTGGCGTGGTGCAAGGTCCGTCGCCAGGTCGAGGACGACAGCAGCGGCGTGCGGCATCTCCGCCACCGTTTCGCGCACCAGCGCGGCGAGGTCGACCGGCTCGCGCTGCAGCGCGGCGTGCGGGCTGGCGAGGCGTTCGCTTTCGAGCAGGTCGCTGATGAGATCGCGCATCTCGTTCAGGTCGCGCAGCAACGCGTCGCGCTCGGGCAGCCCTTCGGTCGATGCCGGCAGCAGTTCGGCGTTGAGGCGTGCACGGGTCAGCGGTGACCGCAGCTCGTGGCTCAGCGCCAGCAGCAGCGCGCGCTTGGCATCGAGCATGCCGCGGATGTCGTGCGCCATGGTGTTGATGCGGCGCGCGAGGTCGCCCAGCTCGTCTTTGCGGCGCAACGGAATCGGCTTGTCGAAGTCGCCGGCACCGAAGCGCTCGGCACCGGCGCGGATGTCGTCGAGCGGCCGCAGCAGCCGCCGCACGTAGCCGTACGCGAACACGATCAACACCAGCAGCAATGCCAGCGTGACCCAGCCAAAACGATGCGGCCCGCGCTGCCACGGCAAGGTGCCGATGCCGAAGCTGATGCGGTGTCCATCGGCGGTGGTGCGGCTCAGCATCTCGCCGGCGCGCGAATCGAAGCCTCGACGCTCCGAGCGATCGGGGTGCGATTCCCAGTTGACTGTCGGTCCCTGGATACGGATGGCGATTGGCAGCCGCGCAGCCAATGCTTCGGCGCGCGACACGTCGGGCGGTGAGCCGATTTCGGCCGCCAGCCGGTTCGCATAGTCCGACACGAGCGGCACGCCGGCTTCGCGCCAGCCGCTGGCAAAAGTGCTCTGCATGCCCACGATGAACACTGCCGTCATCGCGAAGGCGAGCAACAGGAAGACGGTGAGCAGACGCGCGCGCAACGAATGCCGCCAGCGGTGCCGCCAGCGTCGGCGCTCGAGGTGGCTGGCGCGGTTCATCTTCCAACGGCCAATGCGTAGCCGGCATTGCGCAGGGTCTTGATGCAGTCCAGCGGCTCCAGCTTCTTGCGCAGCCGGCTCACCACGATGTCGACCGCGCGCGTGTAGAGCTCGGCCTCGTGGCCGCGCAGGCGGTTCAGGATGTCGTCGCGGCTGAACACCTTGCCGGGCTCGGAGGCCAGCAGCGCCAGCAGATCGAACTCGGTGCCGGTGAGGTCGACGAGACTGCCTTCCCGGAGCACCTCGCGCTTGTCGAGATCGATCGCCAGTCCTTCGAAAACGAGGCGTGGCACATGGGCTGTCGGCACGGGCGCCGCTGCGCGCTGGCGCCGCAGGATCGTCTGCACACGCGCCACCAGCTCGCGCGGCTCGAAGGGTTTGGGCACGTAGTCGTCGGCGCCGAGTTCGAGGCCGACCACGCGGTCCATTACCTCGCCGCGCGCCGTCAGCATGACGATCGGTATGTCGCTCTCCTTGCGGATTTCGCGGCACAGCGCGAAGCCGTCCATCTCGGGCAGCATGACGTCGAGGATGGCCGCGTCGTAGTGCGTGGCGCGCAATTTGGCGAGGCCTTCGCTCGGCCGCGTGGCGCTGTCGAGCGTGCAGTCGAAGCGCGCGAAGTAGCTTGCGAGCGGCGCACCCAGGTGCTCGTCGTCGTCGATCAGGAGGATGCGCGGCATGGTCGGCATTGTGGACGAGTGCCCCGACAACCGAGGAAGTCGGGGCGCCGGCATCAACCTCTCCAGCGGCGGCCGCCGCGCTGCATGAACTCACGCACCTTGGCTTGCTGGGCAGGGTTCAGGTTGTCGAAGAAGTCGGCCGCTGCGGCGATGATGTCCGGGCTGCCCGTGCGCACTGCCGCCGTTTTCTCGTCGACCATCTTCGCGGCAGCCGACTGGTCGAGCTTGTTGCCAGCGAAGAGCGACTGGAACTGCGTGCGGGTTCCGCCGGCGCCGCCCGCGTCGCGCATCGCAGCGCGTTGTGCACCCAGCTTCTCGGCCAGCGTGGCGAGCTTCTGCTTTTGCGCGGTATCGAGATCGAGTTTGCCGCCAATGCGTTCGACCATCTTGGCGCGGAATTCGGCCGGGTCGCCGTGGCCCCAGCGGTGCGCGGCGCAACCGCCGAGGCTGCCCGCCACGATGGCGGCACCGGCAAAGCCGAAGAGTGAGCGTTTGATCCAGGGTTTCATGAGACTTCCTTGTGTGTGAAAAGAGGAAGCCTGATGTTGCTTTTCAGGCGCCGCGAAGTCCTTTCGCGGCGGTATCGGCGTGTTTCGTTTTATGTCGATGGGCAGATCGGCCGACCTGCATTGCGTGCGTTGCCCGGCGCTTTTTCCAGCGCGGCCCGCTCAGGGTTTGAGCGTCAGCGCCGTCGCCGGATCGTCGGCTTCGAGCACGCCCTGCGCCCACGCCTCGAGCTTGCCCGCATCGGCGCGCAACACCTCCTGCTTCACCGCGAGGATCTGCGACGGGTGCATCGAGAAACTGCGCAGACCGAGGCCGAGCAGCAGCCGGGTGAAGGTCACGTCGCCGGCCATTTCGCCGCACACGCTGACGCCCTTGCCCTGGCGCCGGCATTCGGCGATCGTGTCGGCGACGAGCTTGAGCACCGCCGGATGCGCAGGGTCGTACAGATGGGCGACGGCCTCGTCGGCGCGGTCGATCGCCAGCGTGTACTGGATCAGGTCGTTGGTGCCGATCGACAAAAAGTCGAAGTGCTTCAGGAACAGCTTCAAGGTGAGCGCTGCAGCCGGGATTTCGATCATCGCGCCGAGCTTGACCTTGCCGTACACCATGCCCTTGTTGTCGAGCTCGGCCCGCGCGAAGTCGATGAGTGACAGGGTCTGGCGAATCTCGGTAGCGTGCGCGAGCATCGGAATCAGCAGATGGATTTCGCCATGCGACGCTGCTCGCAGGATGGCGCGCAGCTGTGTCAGGAACATGGCGGGGTCGGCCAGGCTCCAGCGGATCGCCCGCAAGCCGAGCGCGGGGTTCAAGTGCTCCTGCTTGCTGGCCTTGCTGTCGAGCGGCTTGTCGGCGCCGATATCGATGGTGCGGATGGTCACCGGCATGCCCTGCATGCCCTCGACCGCGCGCTTGTAGGCCTGGTACTGCTCTTCTTCGTCGGGCAGCCGCGTCTGGCGTTGCGACTCGCGGCCCATGAACAAGAACTCGCTGCGGAACAGGCCGACGCCGACGGCACCGGCCTTGACTGCGTTGGCCGTGTCTTCGGGCATCTCGATGTTCGCGAGCAAGTCGACGCGCTGGCCGTCGAGCGTCACGGCCGGCTTGTGCCGCAGCCGCGCCAGCCGCCCGCGCTCCAGATCGCCCTGGCGCTGCTTGAAGCCGTACTCGGCCAGGATGATCGGCGACGGGTCGACGATCACCACGCCCGCGTCGCCGTCGATGATGACCCAATCGTCCTGACGTACCAGCTGGCTCGCAGTGCGCGCACCGACGACGGCCGGAATGTCCATGCTGCGCGCCACGATCGCGGTGTGCGACGTGCGCCCGCCGACGTCGGTGACGAAGCCCGCGAACACGCTCTTCTTGAACTGCAGCATGTCGGCCGGCGACAGGTCGTGCGCGATGAGCACCAGCGGCACGTCGATGGTGTCGTTGACGGTGAGATCGTCGTCTTCGGCTTCGGCCGGACGCTTGCGGCGCGGCGGCGTCGGCGCGAGCACTGCGGCCGTCCCCTTCATGCGGTGCAGCATGCGTTCGACCACCTGTTCGAGGTCGGCCTTGCGCTCGCGCAGGTACTCGTCCTCCATCTCGTCGAACTGGCGTGCGATGACTTCGAGTTGGGTGGTCAGCGCCCACTCGGCGTTGTAGAGCCGCTCGGTGATCCAGTGCTTGACGCCGCTGGTCAGCGCCTCGTCCTGCAGCAACATCTGGTGCACTTCGAGCAGCGCCACGAGTTCGTGCGGCGCGTCGTTCGGGCCCATCAACGCGACGCTGGCCTGCAGCTTGGTGAGCTCTTCGGACACCGCGTTGCGGGCCGTGCGCACCCGCTCGATTTCGCTTTCGATCTCGGGCGGCTTGATGAAGTAGTGGGCCACGTCGATGCGGCTCGACACCACCAGCACCGCGCGCCCGATGGCGATGCCACGGGCAACCGGCAGACCGTGAACCGCGAAAGTCATGGCAAGCGGCTCACTCGCCTTCGCCGAACTTGTCGTTCATCAGTGCCACCAGCGCGTCCATCGCTTCCTGCTCGCGCTCGCCCTCGGTTTCGAGGTCGATGGAAACGCCGATGCCGGCCGCCAGCATCATCACGCCCATGATGCTTTTGGCGTTGACGCGCCGGTCGCCGCGCGCGAGCCACACCTCGCACGGGTAGCTGCCCGCGAGCTTGGTGAGCTTGGCCGACGCTCGCGCGTGGAGGCCCAGCTTATTGCTGATGGTCACGGATGTCTTGATCACTTGGTTTTCTTCTCGCCTGGTTTTGGGGGGCCGACACAGCGACCTGCATGACGCCGGCGGTGCCGCCAGTCAGCGCGCGCTGCACCAGCGCGTCGAGCGTTTCGTGCCGGTAAGTGAGGGCGCGCAAGAGCATCGGCAAATTCACGCCGGCCACGAGCCGTGAACGCACGCCATCGACGAGCTTTTGCGCGACGTTGCAGGGCGTCGCCCCGAACACATCGGCCAGCACGAGCACCTGCGTGCGCGGCGCGTTCA
>JAQGMP010000661.1 GCA_028292285.1 Variovorax sp.
CCTAAAATCGTTGATTCGCACAGAGCAAATCGATTCTGTTTAGACGAATTTGAAGAAAACCCGTCGCGACCGTTCGTTTCGCGCCAACCCGGAGACACGCATGACCCAACCCGCCACCCCACCCAAAGTCTTCGCCAGCCAGGCCGACCTTGCCGAAAAGACCGTCAGCTTCACCCGCCTCTCCGAAAACGCCTACGCCTACACCGCCGAAGGCGACCCCAACACCGGCATCTTCATCGGCGACGAGGCCGTCATGGTGGTCGACACGCAAGCCACCCCGGGCATGGCGCAAGACGTCATCCGCCGCATCCGCGAAATCACGCCCCTGCCCATCAAGTACGTGCTGCTGAGCCACTACCACGCGGTGCGCGTGCTGGGCGCCTCGGCCTACTTCAAGGAAGGGGCCGAGCAGATCATCGCCAGCCGCGACACCTACGACCTCATCGTCGAACGCGGCGAGCAAGACAAGGCCAGCGAAATCGGCCGCTTCCCGCGCCTCTTTCGCAACGTCGAATCCGTGCCGCCCGGCCTCACCTGGCCGACCATGACCTTCGACGGCACCATGAGCGTGTGGCTCGGCAAGACCCTCGAAGTCAAGATCGCCCAGATCGGTCGCGGCCACACCAAGGGCGACACCATCGCCTACCTGGAAGACCAGAAGATCTGCTTTGCCGGTGACTTGGTCGAATACCAGAGCACCGCCTACGCCGGCGACTGCTATTTCCGCGACTGGCCCACCACGCTGGACCGCCTCTCCGCCTACGGATTCGAAAAGCTCGTGCCCGGCCGCGGTGCCGCGCTGGAGAACGCCAGCGACGTCAAGAAGGCGATCGCCTCGACCCGTGCCTTCATCTCGGACGTGTACACGCTGGTCAGCAACGGCGTGGCTGCCGGCAAGAACCTGAACACCATCTACAAGGAAACGATGGCGGCGCTGCGCCCGACCTATGGCCACTGGGTCATCTTCGACCACTGCATGCCGTTCGACGTGACGCGCGCCTACGACGAAGCCACCGGCTACGACCACCCGCGCATCTGGACGGCCGAGCGCGACATCGAGATGTGGAACACGCTGGAGGGGTAGCCGTGGCGCCAGTCGACTATCAGCGGCAAGTTTTCGACTACGTTCGCCATCCCGACCACGATGCCGATCGCGCGGGTACGCCGGCGCGGCATCCGGTGGTCGTCGTCGGTGCCGGCCCCGTCGGGCTCGCGTTGGCAATCGATCTTGCACAGCAACGCATTCCCGTGGTGCTGCTCGACAACGACGACCGCCTGTCGACCGGTTCGCGCGCCATCTGCTTTGCCAAGCGCACGCTGGAGATCTTCGATCGGCTGGGCTGCGGCGACCGCATGGTCGACAAAGGCGTGTCGTGGAAGCTGGGCCGCGTGTTCTTCAAGGACGAGCAGGTCTACGAGTTCGACCTGCAGCCCGAGCCCGGCCATGAGCGCCCGGCCTTTGTCAATCTGCAGCAGTACTACGTGGAAGGCTTTCTGGCGGAGCGCGCCGCGACACTGCCGCTCATCGACATCCGCTGGCGCAGCAAGGTGACGGGTCTCGAACAGTTCGATGACCATGCGGTGCTGACCGTCGAGACACCCGATGGCGGCTACCGCATCGCGGCCGACCACGTGGCGGCCTGCGACGGATCGCGCTCGACGCTGCGGCAGCTCGTCGGGCAAGAGGCGCAGGGCCGCACCTTCAAAGACCGCTTCCTGATCGCCGACGTGAAGATGAAGCTCGACCGCCCGGCCGAGCGTTGGTTCTGGTTCGACCCCGCGTTTCACCCGAACCAGAGCGTGCTGCTGCACATGCAGCCCGACAACGTCTGGCGTATCGACTTCCAGCTCGGCTGGGACGCCGATCCTGAAGAAGAAAAGAAGCCGGAGAACATCATTCCGAGGGTGAAGGCGCTGCTCGCCAACTCCGCCATGAAAGACACGCCCTTCGAGCTCGAATGGGCCAGCGTCTACACCTTCTCTTGCCTGCGCATGGCGCGATTTCGGCATGGCCGCGTGCTGTTCGCCGGCGACTCCGCGCACGGCGTGTCGCCCTTTGGCGCGCGCGGTGCCAACTCGGGCGTGCAGGACGCAGAGAACCTGGCCTGGAAGCTGGCTGCGGTGCTGCGCGGCCAGGCCGGCGACGCGTTGCTCGACAGCTATGCCAACGAACGCGAGGCGGCCGCCGACGAGAACATCCTCAACTCGACGCGCGCCACCGACTTCATCACACCGAAGAGCAAAGTGAGCCGGCTGTTCCGCGATGCCGTGCTGCAGCTCGCGAAGCAGCATCCGTTTGCGCGCACGCTGGTGAACAGCGGTCGGCTGTCGGTGCCGGCGACATTGCATGCGTCGCCACTCAATACGACCGATGTGCAAGGCGATGTATTCGAAGGCCGCATGGTGCCCGGCGCCGTGGCGGCCGATGCGCCACTCGCCTCCAGCGACAGGGCAGCCGGGCCCGGCTGGTTGCTGCGTGCCGTCGGCACCGGCAACTTCGCAGCGCTGGTGTTCGGCGATGACGTCGCTGCGGATCGAAGCGCGCGCGCTGTTGCAGAGGCCGCGTCCGCTGCCGATGTGCAGGTCGTCGTCGTTCGCGTGCCGCTCGACGAAGCGCATGCGCTTGCCTTGCAGCGCTATGACGCACAAGCCGGCAACGTGTACCTGCTGCGTCCCGACCAGCATGTGTGCGCACGGTGGCGCAGTCCCGAAGCCGCTGCAATTCGTGCGGCACTCGATCGTGCACTCGCCCGTGCCTGAAGAAGGGACCGATATGACCGCCCTCGTCACCATGCCCAACCTCGAAGCGCCCGACGACTTCTACGAAGCACTGATCGAAGCGCACCAGGGGCTGACCACCGAGGAAAGCCACGCCTTCAACGCACGCCTCGTGCTGGTGCTCGCCAACCACATCGGATCGACCGCGGTGCTGCGCGATGCGCTGACCGCAGCCCGGCAAGCCTGAGAAAATTCTGTTCACATCGACCCCTCGTCGAGATATTCCATGACCAGCACAGACACTCGTTCCTACCAATCCGGCTTTGCCAACGAATACGCGAGCGAAGCCGTCGCCGGTGCGCTGCCGCAGCACCGCAACAGCCCGCAGCGCGCGCCGTTCGACCTCTATCCGGAGCTGATTTCCGGCACCGCGTTCACCGCGCCGCGCCATGAAAACCGCCGCAC
>JAQGMP010000668.1 GCA_028292285.1 Variovorax sp.
CTCGGCATGTTCGAGCCCAACGTCTGCATGGTGAAGACGAGCCACATTCCGATGCTGGTTTGCGAGAACGCGCACCGTGCCGATGCGAACCTTGTCGAGCACGTGTATTGCTACAACACCTTCCACATGAAGGACCACGCGGTGTTCAACGCCTTCGCGAACAGCCTGGACATCGTGCGGCATGGACTCTCGACTTTCGAGGGACGTTTCCCGATTTATCAGGTGCTTGCGCCGAACGTCGATGCCGTCATCAGCCATCACTGGGAGAACGGACAAAACTACGTGTACTACGAGGCGCTGTACGGCAACTATCCCCTGATCCACAACTCGAAATTGATCGACGACTGCGGCTATCACTATCACGGCTTCGACTGCGAAGAGGGCGGCATTGCGCTGCAACGCGCGTTCGCGGAACATGACCGCGACATTGAAAATTACCGGGCTCGAGCGCAACGGTTGCTGCGCAAGCTCGACCCTGAAAGCGAGGTCAACGTGCGGATTTACACGGAAGCCATCGACGCGCTTTACCGGGAGGCCTGAATGACGGTTTTTTCAATGAACTCTTCGATGAAATTTTTGATGAAGTCCTGCGTGCCGAGCGGCTGCCGGGTCTTGTTGGCCGGCATGCTCGCCGCGGCTGCGGTCAGTGCCATGGCGCAAGGCGTTTTGGTTCCGCCACGCCAGGCTGCCGCGCCCGTCAACTCGCTCGCCACGGCCGCCGCCAACGTCGGGCTCAAGCGCTGCCTGCCCGCGTTGCAGCGCCTTTCGTCGGCGGCAGTGCAGGGCGCCAAGGCCAACGACGTGCTGCTCGACTGGGACCGCAAGCGCACCAACGACAGCGCCACGTTCGCGATGATCGGCATGGAATACGCCAATGGCGGCGCGGCGATGTCGATCACGGCCATCCCGGAAGCCGACGGTGCTTGCTCGGTCCAGGCAGAGCGCATTTCGGTTGCACCGTTCACTTGCCAAAGCGTGGCGCAGCAAGAGTTGGTCGGCTACAGGCAAACGCAGTTGCTGCCCAACTTTGCGGTGTACACCGATGGCAAGGATCCGACCTCGTCGGTGTCGTTGATCGATTCGCCGCCCGGTTGCCTGGTGATCCGGCGCTACGTCGAGTTCAACTGGAAAGATCCTTCCGCCGCGCCGCTGCGCCGCTGAGTACATCGAAAGATCATCGACGTGGCCCAGTCTTTCGAACACATCACGCTGGTGTCGGTCAACGGTCTTCCGGATGCGTCCGGCGCCGCGCGCGCCCTGGCGCACAGCTTGATGCAGATGCCCGGGGCGCGCGCGGTGTTCTGCAGTCCGCACCGCCCCGACGCTCTCCCCGACGGCGCCCGGCATGTGCCGATCGCACCGATGAACTATCACGAGTACAGCTGGTTCATGATGTTCGCGCTTTGGCGAGTGGTCGACACCGAGTTCGCGCTGGTCGTGCAGGAAGACGGCTGGGTCGTGAACGCCGCCAATTGGCGCGACGCGTTTCTCGACTACGACTACATCGGCGCACCGATTCATCTGGCGCTCATCACCACGCCGCACGGCACGCACTGGAAAAAAAGCTTCGAGTGGACGCATGAGCCCACGCAGCCCGGCCACAGCGTCACCCCCGTGCAAAACGGCGGTTTCAGTCTGCGCAGCCAGCGCTTCATGCGCGCGCTGGTGGACTACCGGCATATCCGCGTGGAGATACCGCCGCCGGACGCCGTCGATGGCGAGCCGCTGCGCATGCGGTGGGATAACAACGCGTTGCTCGAAGACGTGCAACTCAGCGGCGTGTTGCGGCCGGCCCTGCAGGCCGTCGGCATGCGCTTTGCGCCGATCGACATTGCCCGCGCTTTTTCGATCGAGCATGCCGGACCGTCGATTCACCACGGTTACGACGCGATGCAGCTGTTCGGCCACCACGCCAAAGTGCGCCGGCTCACGAGCTTGTCGCCGCTCACGGTCGGCTGCGGCATACCGCTGTCGCAACTCGACGGTTGGTACGGCGAGCGCGACATCCTTTCGATGTTCGAGCGGAACGGCTACCGCATCGAATTTGCCGCGGAGCCTTTGGTCGCGCACGTCGCTTCCGCCGAGCCGCTGCGCATGCGCAAGGTGTTCGATTGCTTCACCTACAACGGCGAAGACGACATCCTCGCGGCGCGCCTGCACGAGCTGTCGGGCGTCGTCGATTTCTTCGTCATCGTCGAGGCCGATTGCACGTTCAGCGGAGAGCCGAAAGCGTTGACCTTCGATGCGGACGATGTGCGTTTTGCGCCATTCGCCGCACGCCTTCGGTACGTCCTGGTTCATGACATGCCCGGGGACGATGCGGGCTCGGCGGCCGCCCCGGTGTTGCCGGCGCAGAAAGACTGGCTCCGCGACAAGCCGCAAACGGGGCATTGGGTGCGCGAAAAGTTTCAGCGCAACCAGGTCATGCGCGGTCTGGCCGACTCGCATCCCAACGACCTCGTCATGGTGTCGGATGTCGATGAAATTCCGCGTGCCGACGTCGTGCGACTGATGCGCGACGACCAGGCGCACGACGTGTTCGGACTGAGTCTCGCGTTCTATTATTTCTATGCGAACTACCGCAACGTCGAAGGCCCCGAAGTCGCGAGCATCTGGACTGTGGCCGCCACGCGCGCCAGGCTCGAGACCACCACGCCCGATCGTTTGCGCATGGAAGTGCGAAATGGCGTGCAGCCGGCGATGTTGATCGGCGATGCCGGCTGGCATCTCTCGTACATGGGCATGAGCGACGACGACGTACGCCGCAAGATTTCGACTTTTGCACATCAGGAATACAACACCCCCGAGATCCTCGCCGCCATCGACATCGGCGCGCTGACGGCTTCTGGGCTGGATCTTTATGGAAGGCCCGGGTATGTGTGGAAGGTCGTGAGTCCGGCCGAAGCTCCGGGCTGGATGGCCGCGCAGGCCGGATTGCGGCATCTTTTTCTCGACGATGAGCAAGCCGCCTCGAAAGAGGGCCGCTACCGGAAAGAATCCTACGTGGCGGTCGAGCCCAGCCCTTTCGGCTTTTGGGAAGGACATGCCAATCGGCACATCCTCAATGCCTATCGCGGCTACATCCGGGGCCGGGTGCTCGACATCGGGTGCAACCATGGCGCCAGTACCTTCTGGCTGCAAGAGAATTCCGAGGTCGAACACATCACGGGCATCGATCTCAACGAAGAGGCTTTGGTGCTGGCGCGTTCCCTCTTTGCCTCGGTGCCTGTGCCCAGCAGCTTCCTGCGCGCCGACATCACGCAGCAGGCACTCGAGGGCGGGTCGGCCGACACCATCGTCAGCTTTCATACGCTGGAGCACATCTATGCGACCGATGCACCGGCCTTCATGAAGTCGGCCTTCGATGCATTGGCATCGAACGGCTATCTGGTCATATCGATTCCGTACGACCGCGCGTACATGGACCCGTGCCATGTTTGCTTTTATACAGAAAAAAGTCTTTCGCGCCTTATGGAGCGGGCCGGCTTCACGACGATCGAGTGCTTCAAGGACGATCGGTTCGCCGAAAAGGATCTGCTCACCGGGCTGTTTCAGAAAATGGATGTGCGCTCATGATCTTTCCCGAAGCGATGGGTCGTCAGTTCGCTGACGTTCCCGCCCGCCACAAAGAGCTCTCGGTCATCGCCAGCATGGACGACGACCCGGCCCGGCCCAATCAGCGTTTGCTCGACCTCGTGGTCGACGTGCTGACCCAAACGCGCAAGACGGCACTGCCGATTTTCGAAGGCCGCACGTCGGCCGAACCGCGATGGTTCGACACCTGGCCCGGCGAGCACTACCGGTTGCTGGCGGCACTGGTCAAAACGCTCCACGCCAGCACCGTCATCGAGATCGGCACCTTCACAGGCATGGGAACGGTTTCGCTGTTGCAGGGACTGCGCCCCGACGGCCGCATCATTACCTTCGATCTCGTTCCGTGGAACAGCTTCGAGCACACGTGGCTGCAGGAGGAGGATTTTGCAGAACGGCGCGTCTCGCAAGTCCTCGCCGATATTTCGGCGCCGGGCGGCATCGAGCCCTATCGGACGCTCTTCGAAGCGGCCGATTTCATTTTTATCGACGGTCCCAAGGACGGCACGACCGAGTCGAAGATTCTGGACAACCTGTCGACGTTGACGCTCCGGCGCGACCCCGTCGTCTTCTTCGACGACATCCGTGTGATGAACATGGTGGGCATCTGGCGCCGGGTGGGCCGACCCAAATTCGACATCACGTCGTTGGGCCACTGGAGCGGCTCCGGACTGATCGACTGGAACGGTGTCTGAATTAATTCAAAATCAAACACATTGGTTAATTGATTGGAATCAATTGCCAACAAAATGTAATGCAATTCTTTGCAAATCTTCCTTCGGACAAATTTGGCAATTTGATGCTAAATACTGACTGTGCAAGCAATTGTCATTGGAGCGTTGGCAATGATGGAATAAAGTTTCCGTCTGCTCTTTCGGTCAAATGTCCGAGCGTTTTATTCAAATCACCCGAGGCGATAAAACCTTCCTGAGACTCCGGCTGGGCACTGTTTCAAAACATCCTGCAGGGAGACTTCGACTTGGGCACACTCGGAACGATTCAGGACATGGCCGTGTTCGTCGAAGTGGCACGCGCACGAAGCCTCACGGAGGCCGGCAAGACGCTCAGCGTGGCACCTTCGACCCTCTCGCGTCGCCTCACCGCCATCGAATCCGCAATGGGCGTGCGCCTGTTGCAGCGCTCCACCCGACGCATCGAATTGACCGAAGCCGGCGCCGATTACTTCGCCCGCAGCGAAGCCTTGACGCTCGACGCCTTGCGGCTGCACGACGCATTCCGAGCCGTCGACCAGCAGTTGTCCGGCCGTTTGATCGTGGCGGCGCCCGCGGAATGCGGGCTCGGCTTTCTGAGCGGGATCATTTCCGAATTTATTCGGCGCCATCCCAAGCTCGAACTGGAATTGAATCTCTCGCCGCGCCACGCCACCGAGGAGCCGAGTCGCCACGACGTCGCATTGCGGCTTGGCCCGGTCGATGCGGCGGCGGCCACGGGAGCGCTCGTGCGCGCGGTCGGCACCGTTCAGCAGCGGCTGTACGCCTCGGAACGCTACTTGGCAAAGTCGGCTCCCTTGCAGGCGCCCACCGACCTCACGGCGCACAACTGCATCGTCGAAGGGCGCGAGCCCGGCATGAATCTCTGGCGGCTCCAGCGCGACAGCTTGCAAACGACCGTCAAGGTGGGGGGCAACCTCGCCACGAACAATGTTTCATTGCGGGCCAGTCTGGCGAGCGAGCACTTCGGAATCGCCGTGTTGCCGGTTCACGTGGCGACAAGGCTTTCGGGCAAGGGCGCGTTGGTGCCGGTGCTGACCGGCTGGGATCTGCCTCTGATGGCAATCAGTGCGGTCGTTAGCGAGAAGTCTTCGCTGGGCAAGGCCCGCGTGTTTGTCGAGTGGCTCGAATCAAGACTGCGTCGAAGCGCGGCGGACTGATGGATTCGCTCGATCAACTCCAGGACATCGCCGCCTTCGTCGCTGTCGGCGAACTGGGCAGTCTGGCGCGCGCGGGCGCGCAACTCGGCATTCCGGTCGTGATGGTGTCGAAACGCCTCAGTTCGCTCGAACGCTGGACAGGCACGAAGTTGGCGATGCGGGGCGGCCGCTCCGTTCAGCTCACGGCCGAAGGCCAGATCTACTTCGCGCGCGCCAAGCCGCTCGTGGCCGCCGTGCATTCGGCGTATGCCGAAACCGTGGCCGCCGCCGCCAGCGCGCAGGGGCGGCTGGTCGTGGCCATGCCGCCCGACTTCGGCAACAGCTGGATATCTCCGCTGCTGGGCGACTTTATCCGCGCGCATCCGGCGATCGAGCTCGAACTCGACCTCTGCCCGGAAGGTGTCGATCCATCGGCGATGCGGGTGGACGTCGCGATCCGCGTCGGTCCGGTGCATGAGCAGTTGCTGATCGCGCGGCCACTGGGCGCGATTCCGCAGCATGTTTTCGCGGCGCGGGACTACCTGGCAAGCGCGCCCGCGCTGCAGCATCCGAGCGACCTCGATGCGCACACGTGCATCCTGCTGGACACGCCGTCCGGTGGCGCGACCTGGACATTCAGCAAGGGCGGCGAAAAGGTCGAAGTGAAAGTCGCCGGGCGCCTGTCGACCAACCAGGTACAGATGGCCCATCAGCTGGTCAACCAGGGCCACGGCATTGCTGCGTTGCCGGTGTACCCCCTGGCGTTTTCGGAGGCCGCGCGCACCAGCGCGCGCGTGCTCGCCGATTGGGAAATGGCGAGCGTGCCGGTGTATGCGTTGCTGCCTTCGCGGCTGGTGTCGCCCAAGACCAAGCTCTTTATCGACTACCTGGCGAACGCCTTGTCTTTTGCCGAGGTCGACGCCTCGATCCAGCTGAGCGGAACCTGAACGCCCGCCTCGCGATAATCGGCGCACTTTCAAGGAGCGCGTGTGGATATCGTTTTGCTGGTGAAGGCCGCGGTGATGGGCATCGTCGAGGGCCTGACCGAATTTCTGCCGATTTCGTCGACCGGCCACCTCATATTGGCGGGTTCGCTGCTGGGCTTCGACGACGACAAGGCCAAGGTCTTCGACATCGCGATCCAGACCGGCGCGATCTTCGCGGTCATCCTCGTGTACTGGCAAAAGATCCAGTCGACCATCGTGGCGCTGCCGCGGCAGCCCAAGGCGCAACGCCTCGCGCTCAACGTGCTCATCGGGTTTTTGCCTGCGGTCGTGCTGGGACTCTTGTTCGGCAAGGCGATCAAGGCGCATCTGTTCATCCCGATCGTGGTGGCGAGCACCTTCATCATTGGCGGCTTCATCATCCTGTGGGCTGAAAAGCGGCCGCCGGGCGCGGTGCGCATCGAACACGTCGACGACATGACCCCGTGGGACGCGCTCAAGGTCGGGCTCGTGCAATGCTTTGCGATGATTCCGGGCACCAGCCGCAGCGGTTCGACCATCATCGGCGGCATGTTGCTGGGCTTGAGCCGGCAGGCTGCCACCGACTATTCGTTCTTTCTGGCGATCCCGACCTTGATCGGCGCCAGCGTGTACAGCCTCTACAAAGAGCGCGCGTTGCTGTCGACAGCCGACATTCCGCTGTTCGCGGTCGGTCTGGTGTTCTCGTTCGTCAGCGCCTGGCTCTGCGTGCGCTGGCTGCTGAAGTACATCAGCACCCACAACTTCGTTCCCTTCGCCTGGTACCGGATCGCGTTCGGCATCGTGGTGCTGGCGACAGCGTGGAGCGGGATGGTCGTCTGGGCTGAATAAGTCCAGGTAGTGGTCAGCACCTCAGGGAAGCAGATTGCGCAGCGAAGCCTCGACGGCCGCTGCCGCGGCGATCGGCTTTTCCATGGGGAAAAGATGGCTGCCATCGAGCATGGTGATGCGGCCTCTGGTGACTCGTTGCGTCAT
>JAQGMP010000029.1 GCA_028292285.1 Variovorax sp.
GGCGCGTTGCGCGCGGCCGAGGTGTTGGCGCAGCAACCCGGCGCGCACTTCGCGCTCATCCCGCTGGAGAACCCGGATGGTTACGCGCTGCACCGCGAGCTGTGCGCGCATGCGCCGCGCCACATGCACCACGCAGCGCGCTACACCGCGCTCGGCGACGATCTCGAGTACCGCGATGCACCGCCCTGGTACGAGCGCGAGGCGCGGCAGCAGGCACTGGCCCTGTCAGGCGCCGATCTGCACATCAACCTGCACGGCTATCCGGCGCACGAATGGACGCGGCCGCTGAGCGGCTACATCCCGCGCGGATTCGGCGCGTGGACCATTCCCAAAGGCTTCTTTCTGATCGTGCGCCACCACGCCGGATGGGCCGACCGCGCGCGTCAGTTGGCCGAACACGTTTGCAAGCAGCTGGCGACGCGGCCGGCGCTGGTCGCGTTCAACAAAAAACAGCGTGCCAGTTACAATGCCCACGCCGGCGATCTTCCTTTCGAAGTCATCCATGGCACGGCCTGCACGATCAGCGAGGTCAACCGCCCGGGCCCCGCCCTGACGTTGATCACCGAGTTTCCCGACGAAACGATCTACGGCGATCCTTTCATTCTTGCCCACGACACCCAGACCGCCACGGTGCTGGCCGCGGTCGAAGCCCTGGGCCTAATTTCGCCGAGTCAATGATTACTCTTAAAAACGTCGTTCTGCGTCGCAGCGCCAAGAAGCTGCTCGACGGCGCTACCGTCAACCTCAACCCCGGCGAGAAAATCGGGCTGGTCGGCCGCAACGGCGCCGGCAAGTCGACCTTGTTCGCGCTCTTCAACGGCACGCTGCACGAAGACGGCGGCGACTTCTATGTGCCCAAGCAGTGGCGCATGGCGCAGGTTGCGCAGGACATGCCCGAGACCGACGAGTCGGCCACCAATTTCGTGGTCGGCGGCGACACGCGACTGGTCGAAGTGCGCAACACGCTGGCCGCCATCGAGGCCGCGTACGAAGCCAACCCGGACGACGCCGACGTCGGCATGGAACTGGCGCATGCCTACACCGACCTGGCCGATGCGGGCGAGCACGACGCGGTGCCGCGCGCGCAGGCGCTGATCCAGGGCCTCGGCTTCAAGACGCATGAGCTCGACGGGCCGGTCAACAGCTTTTCAGGCGGCTGGCGCATGCGGCTGCAACTTGCGCGTGCGCTCATGTGCCCGAGCGATTTGCTGCTGCTCGACGAGCCGACGAATCACCTGGATCTTGACGCATTGGTCTGGCTCGAAGCCTGGCTGCAGCGCTATCAGGGCACCATGATCGTGATCAGCCACGACCGCGAATTCCTCGATGCTGTGACCGACGTCACGCTGCACAGCGCCAATGCGCAGCTCACGCGCTACGGCGGCAATTACAGCGCCTTCGAGACGCTGCGCGCCGAGCAAATGGCGCTGCAGCAAACGGCGTTCGGCAAGCAGCAAGACAAGATCGCGCACTTGCAGAAGTTCATCGACCGCTTCAAGGCAAAAGCCAGCAAGGCCAAGCAGGCGCAAAGCCGTGTGAAGGCCCTGGAGCGCATGGAAAAGATCGCGCCGCTGCTGGCCGAAGCCGACTTTACCTTCGAGTTCAAGGAGCCGGGCAACATCCCGAATCCAATGCTGTCGATCAGCAAGGCGAGCTTCGGGTATGTGGTGGACGATGTGCCAAAAACCATCCTGACCGGTGTGAGCCGCTCGGTGCAAGCAGGTCAGCGCATCGGCATCCTCGGCGCCAACGGCCAGGGCAAGTCGACGCTGGTCAAAACCATCGCGCGCGAAATGGGCGCGCTGGCCGGCGAAGTGACTGAAGGCAAGGGCCTCAACATCGGCTACTTCGCGCAGCAGGAGCTCGACGTGCTGCGCCCGCAAGACAACCCGCTCGAGCACATGGTGCGCATGGCGCGCGAGCTCGGCACTGCCGTCAAGGAGCGCACCGGCGAACAGGACCTGCGCAGCTTTCTCGGCAGCTTCAACTTCACCGGCGACATGGTGAAGCAGGCGGTCGGCACCATGAGCGGCGGCGAAAAAGCGCGCCTGGTGCTGGCGATGATGGTTTGGCAGCGCCCCAACCTGCTGCTGCTCGATGAGCCTACCAATCATTTGGACCTGGCGACGCGCGAAGCACTGGCTGTGGCCCTCAACGAGTTCGAAGGCACGCTGATGCTGGTCAGCCACGATCGTGCGTTGCTGCGTTCGGTCTGCGACGAGTTCTGGCTGGTGGGCCGCGGCGCTGTCGCCGATTTCGACGGTGACCTCGACGACTATCAGCGCTATCTGTTCGAAGAAGCCAAACGCCAGCGCGAAGAAGCCAAGGTCGCCACACGCGAGGCGGCCGTCGCCGTCAAACCGGTCGCCGCCGCGCCCGCACCCGCGCGCGTCGACCAGACCAAGCCGATCCGCAAAGAACTGGCGCAAATCGACGAGAAACTGGCGTCGGCCGGTGCGGAGAAAACATCGCTCGAAACAAAAATGGCCCAGCAGGCCAAGGCAGCGGACATCGCCGACGCGGGCAAGCGCCTGAAAGCCGTGAACGAAGAGATCGGCAAGCTCGAAGAGCGCTGGCTGTCGCTGTCCGACCAGCTCGAAGGGCTGGTGGCCTGAGCGAAGCCCGCGCAGGACGACCTTACCGGCGCCACACGACACGTCCATGCCTTCCGCCATCGAGCTCGCTAAAGGCAATGCCGACCTGATCGCGGCGGTTCAGCGCAGCCGCCGCCTGCTGGCGCGCAAGGCGCTGCTCGCGGCCGCTGCGAGCGCCGTGCCGTTGCCGGGCGTCGACTGGGCCGCCGACGCTGCGCTGCTGTCGCGGCTGGTGCCGCAGATCAGCGCCGAGTTCGGCCTGTCGGTGACGCAGATCGAGCAATTGGCGCCGCACAAGCGCGAGCGCATTCAAAAAGCCGCAACGGCTGTCGGCGCGCTGCTGGTCGGGCGCCTGGTCACGCGCGACCTGTTGCTGCGCCTGGCGCGCCATGCCGGCATGCGGCTGACGGTCAAGCAAGCGGCCAAGTACGTGCCGCTGGCCGGCCAGATCATCTCCGCGGCCCTCGGTTACGCGGCGCTGCGGGCGCTCGGCGAGCAACACATCAAGGACTGCGTGAAGGTCGCGCTGTCGGTGCAGCATCTGTTGCCAGCGCCCTCCAGGGGCACGATCGGGTCACCCGTCAGCAGGTCTTGAAGGCAGTGCGGCAGGCCGCAAATTCGCAGCACTTTCCCAGTACTTTGGTACTCAATCGCAAGCGTGGCTTATCCTCCGGGCGTAGCGACCACCAACGTGGGGGGCGGACTACGGGAACTGGTGTGAAATACGCCCTTGTGTATGCGGTGTATCCACGACAAACTAATTCACAGTCGTCTGGCAAGGGTCAACTCGACGACAAGAGAGAAATTCGGGAGAGACGGTTGCGGCTGCTGTGCAGCCCGATCGGAGGAACAGGGAAAACGCCAATGAATGAATCCGACCTTGCAGCATCGGTCGAGCGCCTCATGGAGCGGGTGGATTACTACCTGCACTGCGAGCTCGACGACGAGTACGACCACGACCAGCCAGAGACCGCCCGCAGCGTGCTCGAAGCTGCACTCAGGTCGGAGCTGCTGCGCGCGAGCGCCATCGGCGTGATCTCGGC
>JAQGMP010000039.1 GCA_028292285.1 Variovorax sp.
ACGGCGACGGCATCCCGAACCGCTACGACCGGGCGCCCAACAACCCGAATCGCTGAAAAAACAGCGCCTTTCGCAAGCGGTCAGGCGCTTCGATAGAACGCCTCGACCTTGCCCTTCAGCTTGATCAACAGCGGCTTGCCCTTGCGGTCGAGCGCCTTGCCCGCGGGCACCTTGATCCAGCCTTCGCTGACGCAGTATTCCTCGACGTCGACCCGATCTTTGCCATTGAAGCGAATGCCGATGTCGTGGTCGAACACCGCGGCCACATGGTGCGGGCTGCGCGGGTCGATGGACAGGTGATCGGGCAGAGGCGACCGCTGCGACACATCGGCTGAGGTGTCCGTCGAGATGGCAGTTGCGATGTCGCTCGTTACGGCGGTTGCCGTGGTGGTGTCGGTCATGAATGTCGGTTCCGGTTCCGTGGGTGGCTAGGAAGTCTCTGTTTTTGAGTCCTGCCATTTTGAATGCGAATCCGGATGGCGATGCGGCGCGAACGCATTGCAAGTTCTACACTTTCGCTATTCCACTTTTGCATAGCGCCAGTCCGGCCTCGACGGCCCGGCGCCAAGGAGCCATCACTTGCACGCTGACCGACTCGCCATGCCCCACGTTCGACGCGATCTGGCAAGCCTCGGGCGACATCTGCAGCGCTCGGTGTTGCGCACGAGCCTGCCGCCGGATGTACTGCGGCGGTGCGTGGCTTCCGCCGGTACGGCCGACGCCGTGCTGGTGCAGGCCGCTGCGGATGCAGCGGCTTCCGCCGGCGCCGTTGCCGATGCGCTGAACCAATCGTTGGATGCGCTGCACGCCGAGTCGATCCGCCTGTGGGCACTGGAAACGAACTGCGACGCGCTCAGAACGCGCTGGCTCCTGTCGGCCGGCTTGGCGGAAATGCCGGGCGCGTACTGGGCGCTGCTCACGCATCCGTTGGCCGACCGCGCGCTGCGGCACCTGGCCTTCGGCGATGTCGAAATGCTGCGCCATGCCAAAGAGTCCGAAACGACTTTGCCGATGCTGCTCGGCCGGCGCTCCGTTGCACCGCGCCGGCTCGGCGCGCCGGCCCCGACTGCGCAGCAACTCGACCTGATGGTGCAAGCAGCGCTCAGCGCGCCCGACCACGGCCGCCTCGGGCCATGGCGGATCATCGAGTTCAAGACTGCTTCACGCGATGCTTTGTCGGCGCTGTTCGAAGCAGAGAAGCGGCGGCGCGACCCGCTCGCGAGCGCCGCCGACCTGAAGAAGGCCCGCGGACACGCGACGCAACCGCCCTGCCTGCTCGGCTTTGTCGTGTCGCCGCGCCAGCGCAAACGTGTGCCCGAGCGCGAGCAATTGCTGGCGGCCGGCGCCGCGCTCGGCAACCTGCTGAACGCGGCGCATGCGCTGGGCTTCGGCGCGATCATGCTGAGCGGCGACCGCTGCTTCGACCCGGCGATCGCCGCCGCCATCGGGCTCGACGAAGGCGAAAGCCTGGCCGGCTTCATCAGCATCGGCAGCGTGCTCGAAACGCCGCCCGATGTCACGCGTCCGCTGTCGCAGGAGATGTGGTCGTGCTGGACGCCGGCGGCGCAGCACGCGCAACAAACAACGCAGGATTCGGCATGACGGCGCCGGCGTCCACTGCACACGGCGACGTACCGTACGACGATCGGACCAGCGACATCGTCTGCCGCCCGATCGGCTTCGTGCGCAGTCCGTTCACCGAGGTCGTCGGCATGCCGATCCAGACCGCCGGCGCACCGGACGAACTCGCCCGCGTCGAGGTGCTGGCGCCTTTCGTCGCCGGGCTGCGCGACATCGAAGGCTTCGACTACCTGATCCTCGTCACGCACTTTCATCGGTGCGCGCACGAGCGGCTCGAAGTCACGCCGTTTCTGGACGATCGCTCGCACGGCGTCTTCGCGACGCGGGCGCCGACGCGGCCGAACCGGCTGGGCCTGTCGATCGTGAAGCTGCTGCGCGTCGAGGGCGGCACGCTGCATTTCACCGGCAACGACATCCTCGACGGCACGCCGGTGCTCGACATCAAGCCCTACGTGCCGCGCTTCGACGTGCGCGCGACCGACCGCATCGGCTGGTTCGAAGGCCGGCTCGATGCCCTGCCCGCAGTGCGCGCCGACACACGCATGGCCTAGGGCGTTCCAGAGCCCGCCTGGCCGGACGCAGATGCACCCTATCTTTGCGAGTGCTGCGCGACGTATTCTTTCAGCGCTCCGTCCATACGGGACTGCCAGCCTTCGCCGGTGGCGCGGAAGAAGTCCACGACCTCCCTGCTGTACCGCACCGACAAGAGCACCTTGCTCGATGCGGAGCGGGGGCGCCCACCACGGTTCACCGTGGCACGCGCCAGCATGCCGTCTGTCAGCTCCGGCAACTCGTCGTACTCCGAGGCACCGGTCTGATGAGCATCCACCTTCGCCAGGTCAGAGCCCAAGTTGCGGACCGATCCGTTCTTGCTCGCGTTCATTGGCTTTCCTCATGCTGAAGATGTGGCGATCCGCGCCACGCGGCGTGTAGCCGACCACCACCATGCGCTTCGCCAGCAGCCCGAAGCAAATGATGCGAACTTCGCC
Organism: Variovorax sp.; assembly: GCA_028292285.1. Lineage (GTDB taxonomy): Bacteria > Pseudomonadota > Gammaproteobacteria > Burkholderiales > Burkholderiaceae_C > Variovorax. The sequence goes on from JAQGMP010000039.1 coordinate 2,571, forward strand.
ATAGTCCTTGCGGTCGTCTTCGATCTCCAGGGTGTCACCTTCGAATACGACGACAGCATCGGCGAAATCCAGACCCCGCTCGGCGAGCGTTCTGGCTCGCTTGACGAGATCGAAGGTCACTTGCATGAGTTATTGTAGCTACAATAACCTCATTGCGCTGACTTCAATCAGAGATGGACTAAGTTCGCCTCGCTTCCCTCCATTGCTATCATCGTTATTCCATATGTGAATAGCGATCCGAAGGAGCCATCTTGATGAAGACGACAACCCGCCGCCTGACCAACCCACTGCGCGCGGTGGCCCTTTGCGCGGTGTTGCTGGCAGGCAGCGCCGCGGCACAGGCGCAAGAGCTCGTGGTCTCGGCCGCGGCCAGCTTGACCAACGCGTTCCAGGCGGTCGGCCAGGCCTTCGAGCAGAGCAAGCCGGGCGCCAAGGTCACCTTCAACTTCGCGGCATCGGGTCCGCTGCTGGCGCAAATCCAGCAGGGCGCGCCAGTCGACGTGTTCGCGTCGGCCGACCAGGAAACGATGAACAAGGCGGCGGCCGCCAATGTGCTGGCCGCGCCCACGCGTGTCGACTTCGCGGCCAACACGCTCGTGCTCATCGTGCCTTCGACCACCAAGGAAACGCCGAAGCAGCTGAGCGACCTGAGCGGCGCGGCCTACCAGCGCGTGTCGACCGGCACGCCGGCCACCGTGCCCGTCGGCCGCTACACCACCGAAGCCGTCGAGACGGCCGGCCTCACCGCCGCGCTGCAGCCCAAGTGGATCTACGGTGAAAGCGTGCGGCAGGTGCTCAACTACGTGGCGCGTGGCGAGGTCGATGCCGGCTTCGTCTACCGCACCGACGCCATGATCGAGCCCGACAAGACGCGCATCGCGCTGACGGTGCCGACCACCACGCCGGTGAGCTACCCGGTCGCGCAGATCGCGACCAGCAAGCAACCGGCGCTGGCCGGCGAATTCATCGCTTACGTGCGCAGCGCGCCGGGCCAGGCCATCCTGCAGCGCTTCGGTTTCTCGAAGCCTTGAGTTCGTGCTCACGCCGCTCTGGCTGACGCTCAAGGTCGCCCTCATCGCCACGCTCATCGCGGGCGCCGTGGGCATCGCGCTCGGCTGGTGGATGTCGCGTCGCCGGTTCGCCGGCAAGAAC
>JAQGMP010000010.1 GCA_028292285.1 Variovorax sp.
CTTCGCCGCGCACCAGCACCGAGAGCAAGGTGCGGGGCGTGAGACCGCGTTCCAGTTCGGAGCTGCCGGCGCGAATCTGCCGGTCTTGCCCAGAAAAAAGGAAACACCAATAGAGCAGTTGCGGCTGCACTTCGACGCCGGTGTCGGCCACGGCCTGTGCGATGCCGCGCGGGGTGGTGCCGAGCTCGACCTACAAATCGACCGATGGCGCCGGCAGCTTCAGCGGCTGGTTGACCCACCACAACGCCCCCGCACCGGCCCCCAGCGCGACGAAGGCGCCCAGCAGAAAAATGGTCAGAAAAAAGCGGCGCATCGGTTGGCCCTGCAACTCGAACGGAACAGGGTCGGCCATGATAATTCAGCGATGACCTCTGTCGTTCTCAACGGGGTGACCCCCGCGCTTTCATACCTCGGCGTGATCCGCGCCGAAGGCCCCGATGCCGCCAGCTTCCTGCATGGCCAGCTGACGCAAGACTTCGCGCTGCTCGGCGCAAGCGAGGCGCGGCTCGCGGCGCTGTGCACCGCCAAGGGCCGGATGATCGCCAGCTTCATCGGCATCAAGCCGCAGCCTGAAACCATCCTGCTGGTCTGCAGCAAGGACATCCTGGCTGCGACGCTCAAGCGGCTGTCGATGTTCGTGATGCGCGCCAAAGCGAAGCTGACAGACGCCAGCGACCAGTTCGCTGTCTACGGCTTGGCCGGCACTGCGATTGCCGGCAACGGCGGCGACCCCGCCGCGCCGCCCGGCCAGCGTGCAGCGCTGAACGATGGCGGCCGCGACGCCAGCCTGGTGTCGCTCTACCCCTCCGACGGCGTGCCGCGCGCGCTGTGGATCGCGCCGGCCGACAGCGCCGCGCCGACCGGCACCCCGCTCGACACGGGCTTGTGGCAATGGAGCGAAGTCCGCAGCGGCATCGTGACCTTGACAACGCCGGTGGTCGAAGCTTTCGTGCCGCAGATGCTCAATTACGAGTCGGTCGGCGGCGTCAACTTCAAGAAGGGCTGCTACCCCGGTCAGGAGATCGTGGCGCGCAGCCAGTTTCGCGGCACCTTGAAGCGCCGCGCCTATCTGGTTCAGGCCGATGGCGCCTTGACGGTCGGCGACGAAGTCTTCGCCGGGTCGGATGCCGAACAACCGGTCGGCACGGTAGCGCAAGTGGCGCCCGCACCGGACGGTGGCTGGTCGGCGCTGATCTCCATGCAGGTGGCCGCGCTGGAAACCGGTGGCCTGCATGCCGGCACCGCCAGCGGGCCGGCGCTCACGGTCGAGCCGCTGCCTTACCCGTTGCTGGAAGACATCTAGCGCGTCGCCCCGTGCCAGTCAGGGCGCGAACTCGTTCCTCCAGAAAGACCCATGACGTCCGAAACCGCCGCCGTGAAGCAGGCCCCGCGCTCTTTCGCCGCGATGCACAACGGCGGCTTCCGCTGGTTCTTCTGCACCTACATGCTGGCCATGATGGCCGACAACATCGAGCATGTGATCAGCTACTGGGTCATGTTCCAGAAGTTTCATTCGCCGGCGCTCGGCGGCTTTGCCGTCGTGTCTCACTGGCTGCCGTTCCTGGCCTTCTCGGTGCCCGTGGGCGCCTTGGCCGACCGCCTCGATCCCCGCCGCATCATCCAGTGCGGCATGGTGCTCTTCATCTTGGCGTCGCTCAGCTGGGGCTACTTCTTCGTCACCGGCACGCTCCAGATGTGGCAGGCCATGGTGATCCTGGTCATCCACGGCTGTGCCGGCGTGCTGTGGCAGACCGCGAGCCAGATGCTGCTGCACGACATCGCGCAGCCGGACGAGTTGCAGAGCGCGGTGCGCCTGACCGCCACGGCGCGCTACCTCGGCGTGCTGGTCGGTCCGGCGGTGGGCGGCGTGCTGCTGCTGCAACTCGGCGCCGCGCACGGCATCTGGCTGAATACCGTGTTCTTTCTGCCGGTGATGCTGTGGCTCTGGAAGGCGCCGTACGGGCCCCGGTTCCGCATCGGCGAGCCGGCGCCCCGGCGCGCGGTGCGCGGCATCGCCGACATCACGCAGACGATCAGGGACATCGCGGGCCTGCCGGTCATCGTCGCGATGACCTTGCTGGCCGGCGCGGCATCGTTCTTCGTCGGCAACAGCTACCAGGCCCAGATGCCCAGCTTCGCCAACGATCTCGGGCATGGCGACCCCGGCACCGCCTACAGCATGCTGCTGGCCGCCGACGCAGCGGGTGCCCTGGTCGGCGGCCTGCTGCTCGAGAGCTGGGGCAAGCTCAAGCCCGCCCCGCGCACGGCGTTGATGCTGGCGATGATCTGGTGCGTGGCGCTGGCCTCGTTCGCGTCGACGCGGAACTACCCGATGGCCTTGGTGCTGCTCTTCATCTGCGGCTTCTTCGAGCTGGCGTTCAGCAGCATGGCGCAGGCACTGGTGCAGATCAACGCACCGGCGTCGATTCGCGGCCGCGTGATCGGGCTCTTCAACATGTCGGCGCTCGGCTTGCGGGCGTTCAGCGGCATCACGGTCGGCATCGTCGGCGCGCTGGTCGGCGTGCATCTTTCGCTGGCCGGCGCGGCGGTGGCGCTGCTCGCGTTCACCGCGTGGTTGTGGCTGCGGCAACGGGCCGCCAACGGAGCGGCGCAGACGCGTTTCTGATGCACGACGATCGATTCGCGACGATCTTGTTACTCCCCTCGATGCCGCCGCTCGGCTAGATTGATCATCACGCTGTTTCGGCGTATGAATTCAACGTTCGAGTGACTTCGAAAGGGGACGAGAAATGAGCCAGACCTACACCGGCGGTTGCGCCTGCGGTGCGATCCGCTATGAGATCGCGGGCGAGCCGATCTTTCAAGGCGACTGCCAGTGCCGCGACTGCCAGCGGATGAGCGGCACCGGCCACGGCTCGTATCTCACGTTTGCACGCGGAGGCGTCGCGCAAAGCGGCCAGGCGACGCCGCGGGATATCGTCGGCGACAGCGGCAACGTCAAGACCGCGGCGTTCTGCCCCACTTGCGGCTCGCCCGTGTTCATGACCTTTGCGGCCATGCCCGACATCTTCACCGTGCACGCGGCCAGCCTCGACGATCCCGGCCGATACCAGCCGCAGGCGGTCACGTACACCCTCCGCGGACACGCATGGGATCGTCTGGATCCGGCCTTGCAGATGTTCGACAAGATGCCGCCGATGTGAGGGCTCAGAGCAACCGTCGCATCTCGATGTGCGCGATGCCGGCTTCTTCGAACGGCTCGCCCGCCACCGCGTAGCCGAGCCGCCGGTAAAAGGCTTCGGCGCTGCGCTGCGCATACAGCGCGGCTTCACGATCGCCCCGCGCACGGGCCGCCTCTTCGAGCGCCTTCACCACCGCAGCGCCATGGCCGCCGCCGCGCAGTGTGCGATGCACTGCGATGCGGCCGATGTACGACACACCGTCCCTGGACGGCAACAGCCGCCCGGTCGCGATGACCTGATCCAGCCGGTTGCGCGACACGGCGTGCAGCGACGTCTCGTCGTGCGCGTCCCATTCGTCTGCCTCGGAAATCTTTTGCTCGTCGATGAAGACCACGCGGCGCAACGTGCCGGCGCCTTCGCGGAGTGTCGACCAGTCGCCGGTTCGAATCGCGTGCACCGCACCGCCGGCCTCGTAGTCGGTGAAGAGCTGGCGCAGCAGCGGCGGCACCGGCTTCGACGTTTGCGTCGCCGGGTCGGCGAAGACGTAGACCAGTTCGCAGGTGACGAGCAAGTCGTCGCCGCGAAACAGCCCGCCGTGAAACACGATCGACGAGGTGCCGACGCGCACGCATTTCATACCGACGTCGAGCACATCGTCGATGCGGCCCGACGCCGCGAATTCGATCGTCGCCTTGCGCACGTACAGGTCGCCGCCGAGCATCGGCATCGCCTCCTCGTAAGGCAATGCCAGCGCGCGCCAGTAGTCGGCGATGGCGGTGTCGAAGTACATCAGGTAGTGCGCGTTGAAGACGATCCTCTGCATATCGACTTCAGCCCAGCGCACGCGCAGGCGGTGAAAGAAGCGGAAGTCGCTGCGCTTTTTGTCGGTCGGTGTCTTGATGTCGGTCATGTCGCGTTGGTCGTTCGGGTCATGGGTTGAGTGCTTCCCTGAGCGCCTTGGCAGCATCGTCCTGCGCCTGCAACGCTTCGGGGATGGCGCGGCCCATCTTGATGAATTCATGGATCACGCCGCGGTAGATTTCGAGGTCGACGGCGACGCCGGCTGCGCGCAATTTGTCGGCATAGGCCACGCCTTCGTCGACCACCGGATCGCATTCGGCCAGGCCGATCCACGCTGGCGCCACACCGTCGACGTCGTCGGCATTGAGCGGTGCAAAGCGCCAGTCGTCGCGATCCGCCGGCGTGCGCACGTACTGGCCGAAGAAATAGCTGATGAGCGATTCGGTCAGCAGCGGTCCGTCGGCGAACGTGCGGTGCGACGGCGTGTCCTGGTGCGCCGTCATGCCCGGGTAGATCAGCAGTTGCAGCGCGAGCGCCAAGCCGGCATTGCGGGCGAGGATGGCGCAGACGGCAGCCAGCGTGCCACCTGCACTGTCGCCACCGACCGCCATTCGCCCAGAGTCGAGGCCGAGTTGCAAGCCCTTCTTTGCGATGAACTCGAAGGCGTCCCACGCATCGTCGGATGCGGTGGGGAACTTGTATTCAGGTGCGAGGCGATAGTCGACCGACACCACCGCGCAGCCACTCTTGCTGCTCAAGACGCGGCAGAGCGTGTCGTGCGTCGCGATGCTGCCGACGGTGAAGCCGCCGCCATGAAAGTAGAGCAG
>JAQGMP010000064.1 GCA_028292285.1 Variovorax sp.
TTGCCGAGCGTGAACGCGTCGGCCAGATGGAATCCCCGGATCATCGAGAAGTGCTTGCGCGGCGGCGGCGCGGTGGTGGTGCTGGGTGTGGACATACGGAGACGAAGCCTTCCGGGAAACGAGTTGAGGGCACCTTAGCGCAAACACCAAGCCGTTTCTGTAGTCGCGTTCCGATGTTGGCGATCCCGGCCGTGTCAGCGGCCGTGTCAGCGCAGCCGCGCGGCGCCGGCGTCGTGTTCTTCGGCGATGTGCGCGAAGCGGCCAAGCAATTGCGCTGCGGTGGCGGTCGCTTTGACGCGCTCGCGCAGAGCCGGCACGTCGACGCCCTTGCCGCTCAAATCGTCGGCCATCGAATCGACGTAGCCGCGCATGGTGGTGGCGTCGAACTCGGGATGAAACTGCACGCCCCAGGCGCGCTCGCCGAGCCGGAACGCCTGGTTGGGCTCGTGCGCGCTGGTCGCCAGCCGCACGGCGCCATCGGGCAAGCGCAAGGCGCTTTGCTGGTGTGCCGCATGGGCGTCGAAATTGGCGGGCAGGCCCCGCATGAGCGCGTCGTTGCGGGCCGCCTCGGTCAGCGTGACGTCGACCGTGCCGATCTCGATGCCGCCCGGGTGGTCGCCGGCTTCGCCGCCCATCGCGTGGGCCAGCAACTGATGGCCGAAGCAGATGCCGAGCAGCGGCGTGCCGTGCGCGACCAGGGTTGCCAGCCACTGCGCGGTTTGCTCGCTCCACGGTTCGCGGTGCGACACCATCGCGTGCGAGCCGGTGACGATGGCGCCGGCGATGGTGTCGGGCGAAGGCAGGGTGTCGCCGAGCCGCGGATCGAGCACGAGCACCGGCAAGGATGTAGCACCGAGGCCGTCTGCGATCCAGTGCTCGAAGTCGCCGCGCGCCTCGCTCAAATGCGCGAAGGTGTCGCCGAGTTTGACGATGACGAGCGGGTGCGGGCGGACGTTTTCCATGACTGGAATGATGCCCGAACAAGGGCGCGCAGTCGGCGGTTCTTCAGCTCGACAAGGCCGCTTCCAGCGGCTTGGCAACGTGCTCGACCAGCGCGTCGCGCGCGGCCGCTGCGGCCGTCCAGCGCAAGCGGCGGGTGCTCTCCCATTCGGGGTGGCTGCGTGCCGGACGTGCCGCGCGCACTGCCGCTGCGACAACGCCGTTCACCGTGCTGCCGACCGCAATGCGTTCGGTTGCGGCATGGCCTCGGCGCTCCAGCGCCTGCGCCAGTTGCAATTGCCACGCCGCTACGACGACGAGCACGCTGTCTTCGATGCTCAGTTCCTGCACGTCGCGCAGCATGTTCGCCAGCTTGCGGCCGAACGGCCCCCAACCCTGCGAGACCGCGCCACCGATGGCCCCGCCCAACGCGGCGCCGGCGCCGAGCGACAGGCCGGCCAACGCAAGGTCGGCGACCACGCCGACGGCCGCGCCCGCCACCACGCCTTTGCCCATCAGCAGGCCGGCTGCTTTCATGGCTTCGGGCTCGAAGAAGTCCAGCGTCCAGCGGCCTTCGATAGCCTGCAGCGGCGCTTCGTCGGCATCGCCCTGGCGAAAGCCGTAGAGCGCCAGCAAGTCGTCGGTGCAGCGCTGCGCCTTGCCGGTGACCGACTGGCGCAGCGCGATGATCAGCGCTTGCCGTTTCGTGGAATCAGCGAACTCTTCCGCCGATGCGATGCGGCGCACCGCCGCTGCATCGACCACCAGTTCGGCGATGCGTGCCGCTGCAGCATGGCGCCGGTCCGCAGCTTCGGCTTCGAGTTGTTCGACGGCCCGATGCAACGGTTCGCGGCGATCGCGCAGCAACGTGGCGAGGTCGCGATACAGGTCGCGCTCGGCGCCCGTAAAGGGCGCAGCCGCATCGAAGCGCACCAGCACATGCAGGCCGTACGCCGACAGCAGTTCTTTCCACGCCGGCTCGCGGCTGGCCGCATCGCGCACGAAATTCAGCACCGGCAGCACCGGCCGCGCGCACGAATTGAGCAGTTCGATCTCGGCGCGAAACTTGGGCAACACCGGCTCGCGTGCATCGATGACCAGAAACGCCGCGTCGACCTCGAGCATCGCGCGCAGCACCTTGGCCTCTTGCTCGAAGCTGCCGTGCGCTTCGGGGCTGCGCAGGAACTCGCGGATGCGATCGGGCGGCGTCTGCGTGGTGTCGAAGGCGTCGAGATGCTGGCGCAAAGACACCGCGTCTTCGAGGCCCGGCGTGTCGAAAAACCGCACGACGCTGCGGCCGTCGATCTGCAGATCGACGCTCTCGACATGGCGCGTGGTGCCGGGCCGCTCGGACACGTCGCCGAAGTCGACGCGGCGCGTGAGCGTGCGCAGCAGCGATGTCTTGCCGGCGTTGGTGTGGCCGACGACGGCGATGCGGATGGCTTGAGGGTTGCGGTCGTTCGCGGCCGTCTTGTCGTTCATGGCCGTGCGCTCGTTTCGCTGCGGTGGTCGAGCGCTGCTGCGGCTGCCTGCGGATCGGAATGCGCCGAGCCATCGTCTTGCCACGGCGCGACGCCGACCTCGGCCATCCAGTCGCGCCAGCGTCCCGGCGTCGTCGACACGCCCCACAGCAAGAGCCGGCATTCGCCGCATCGGGCTTGCACCTCGCGCACGAAACGCTCAGTGCCGCGATCGGGACTCGACGCGCCGCTGCACACGACGATCGCCTGTGCCGGTCTTGCATCGGCCAGCGTGGCCAGCACCTCGGTGCGCTGCGTTGCGCCGCCATCGACGCGAACGTGATGCGCACCCGTCGGCACTGCAACGGCGATGGGCCACGGTGCCTCGTCGGGCAATTCGAATCCGATGACCCACAGTGCGTTGGACGTGTCGCCTGCTGCCAGGCCTTGCACGGCGGCTCGCTGCAGGCGCCCGCTGTCGGCATCGACCACGCGCGGTGATTGCAGCGCATCGAAGCGCGCCAGCAGCTTCAGGTAATAAGCGTTGCGCAGGTCGGGCCGCAACGCCTTTTTCCGGGCTTGCCAGACGGCCGCGCTCCACAGCGCCAACAGCAGGCGAGGCAACAGGCCGTAGACCACGACGCAGCCGGTCAGCCACAGCGCCCAGACGCGCTGGCCGGCGAGCGACGCCGCGTATGGTGTTGCATCAGGTGCTACAGCCGGCGCCGCCTACACCATCTGTGCATCGGGCACCGTAAAACCGAGCCATGACGGCTCAACGCCCAGCGCTTGCACGCTGCGTAGGAAGAAAGCGTGTTGGAGAATCGTCGTCTCCCAACTCTAGGCGTA
>JAQGMP010000079.1 GCA_028292285.1 Variovorax sp.
GCGTTTTCGCGGATGCGGCGCACCAGGTCGGGGTTGGCGATGAAGGGCTTGCCGAAGGCCACGAGATCGTCGCCTTCCTTGACGGCGGTTTCGGCCATCGGCTTGTCGTAGCCGTTGTTCACCATCCATGCGCCCTTGCCGCCGGCTTCGCGGTAAGCCGCGCGCAGGGCTTCGTAGTCGAAGGGCCGGCCTTCGACCTCGCGCGGCCCGCCCGTGGCGCCTTCGATGATGTGCACGTAGGCCAGGCCAAGCTGCGCCAGCTGCTTCACGACATAGGTGAACAGCGGTTGCGGATCGGCATCGTCGACGCCGTTCGCAGGCGTCACGGGTGACAACCGGATGCCGGTCTTGCCGCCACCGACCGCGTCGGCGACCGCGCGTGTGATCTCGAGCGTGAGGCGCGCGCGGTTCTGGATGCTGCCGCCGTAGTCGTCGGTGCGCTGGTTGCTGCCGGTCTTCAGAAACTGGTCGAGCAAGTACCCGTTGGCGCCGTGAATTTCCACGCCGTCGAAGCCTGCCGTTTCGACCGCATTGCGCGCTGCCGCCGCGAAGGTATGAACGATGCCGGGGATCTCTTCGGCGTCGAGTGCGCGCGGCTCCGAGGTCTGGACAAAGCCGGCCACGCCGTCCTTGATGAGCACCGTCTTGGTCTTGGCGGTGATGGCCGAGGGGCCGACCGGCGCGCCGCCGTCGGGCTGCAGGTCGGTGTGCGACACGCGGCCCACGTGCCAGAGTTGCGTGACGATCACGCCGCCTTCGGCATGCACTGCGGCGGTGACGCGCTTCCAGGCGTCGAGCTGCTCGGTGCCGTAGAGGCCGGGTACGTCGGAATAGCCTTGGCCCTGGTGGCTGACGGCGGTGCCTTCGCTCACGATCAGCCCGGCCGAGGCCCGCTGCGCGTAGTAGGTTGCGGCCAGCGGCGTGGGAATGGCGTCGGGCGAACGATTGCGCGTCAGCGGCGCCATGACGATGCGGTTGGCGAGCTTCAGGTCGCCGGCTTGTACGGGGTCGAAAAGGGAGGGCATCGGGGATCGGGGTTGAAGTTGGATCGAGTTGGAACGAGCCCGCAGGTTAGCGCCGCGCGCACAACCGCGCTGTCGCGGGGTTGTCGCAGAATGGTCGCCGACCATCCCCGCGTTCATGCCTGTGCCGCTCACGCCATCCGACACGCCAGCCCTGACCGGGTTGTCGCCGGCGCCGTCGCCGAACCCGCTTCGCATGGCGCTCGCGCTGTCGATGGGGGCGGCGGTGTCGCTCGGCATCACACGCTTTGCTTACGGCCTGCTGCTGCCGCCGATGCGCGCCGACCTCGGTTGGAGCTATGCGCTGGCCGGCGGCATGAACACAGCCAATGCCTTCGGCTACCTGATGGGCGCGCTGGCGATGCCGGCCTTGATGCGGCGCTTCGGCCCGACGCGGCTGCTGGTGTGGGGCGCCGTGCTGGCGAGCCTCTTCATGGCCGCGAGCGGCTTCGTCGAGGCCGCGCCGGCCCTGCTGCTGCAGCGCTGGCTGGCCGGCTTTGCCAGCGCCTGGGTCTTCGTGGCCGGCGGGCTGCTGGCGGCCCGGCTCGGCGTCGAGCATCCGACGCGCGCGGGCTTGCTGCTCGGCATCTACTACGGCGGTACCGGCTTCGGCATCCTGCTGTCGGCATTGCTGGTGCCCCCGGTGCTGCGCGCCGCAGCGGGCGTGCCGCACGGCTGGGCCTGGGCATGGTGGGCCTTGGCGGCGGCGAGCGCAATGGCGACGGCGGTGCTGGCCTTGGCGGCGCACGCGCTGGAGCGGCAGACGGCGGTTCGAATCGTCCTGCCTGCAAACGCTTCGAATGCGCATGCCCACACGCAGCCCGTCTCGGTGCGCCGCTTCGGATGGGTGCTCGCGGGCTACACCTTGTTCGGCGCCGGCTACATCGGCTACATGACCTTCGTGATCGCATTGCTGCGGGAGCAAGGTGCCAGCGCTGGCGGCATCACGCTGTTCTATTCGCTGCTGGGCGTGGCCTGCGTCGCGTCGTCGCGCCTCTGGGCCGGCCTGCTCGACCGCTATCGGGGCGGCGAGCCGCAGGCGCTGCTGAATGCCTTGCTGGGCTTCGCGACCTTGCTGCCGGTGTTGAGCACGGCATGGCCGGTGGCACTGGCGTCGGGCTTGCTGTTCGGTGCGGTGTTCTTGTCGGTGGTGGCGTCGACGACCGCATTGGTCCGGCACAACCTGCCGCAGGTGCAATGGGCCACCGGCATCAGCGCCTTCACGATCGCGTTCGCGTTGGGGCAGATCGTCGGGCCGACCGTGACAGGCTGGATTTCCGATGGTGCCGGCGGCCTCGCGCGCGGGCTCGTCGCGTCGGCCATCACGCTGTGGCTCGGCGCTGCGTTGGCATGGTGGCAGAAGCCGTTGGCGCCGCCGGCATGACGACGGCGAAGCTGCGCCGCCTCGTGCTGTTACTCGGCGATCAGCTCAGTTCGAAGAGCGTCGCCTTCGAAGGCTTCGACGCATCGTGCGACCGCATCCTGATGGTCGAGGCCCCCGAAGAATCGGAGCATGTGCCGAGCACGAAGATGCGCACCGCCTTGTTCTTGTCGGCGATGCGTCACTTTGCGCAAGAGCTTGTCGCGCGAGGCTGGCCGCTCGATTACCTGCGGCTCGGCACGCACCATTTCGCATCGATTGCCGACGCCCTCGACGACGCGCTGGCGCGCCATCGGCCCGGCGTGCTGGTGATGGCGGAGGCCGGCGAATGGCGACTCGCGCAGGCGACGGCGCAATGCTGCCAACGCGCCGCAGTGCGACTGGACGTACGCGACGATCTGCACTTCATGGCGTCGCGCAGCGAGTTCGCCGAGCATGCGCAGGGCAAGCAGCGGCTGGTGATGGAGGCTTTCTACCGGCGCATGCGGCAACGGTATGGCGTGCTGCTCGAAGCGGATGGCTCACCGACCGGCGGCGAATGGAATTACGACCACGACAACCGTGGCGCCTTCGGCCGTGCCGGTCCCGGCCTGTTGCCGAAGCCGCCTTCTTTTGCGCCGGACGCCATCACGCGCGAGGTCTTGGCCGATGTCGAGACGCACTTCGGCAATCACTACGGCAGCGCGGATGCGTTCGACTGGCCGGTGACGCGCGAGCAGGCGCTCGAAGCATTGAACGACTTCGCAACCTACCGCCTGCAGGACTTCGGCCGCTTCCAGGATGCGATGTGGAGCGGCGAGCCGTTTCTGTACCACGCGTTGATTTCGTCGTCGCTCAACCTCAAGCTGCTCGACCCGCGGGAGGTGATCGCCGCTGTGGTAGCGGCCGGCGAAGCGGGGCGCGCGCCACTGGCCGCGGTCGAAGGCTTCGTGCGGCAGATTCTCGGATGGCGCGAGTTCATGCGGGGCGTGTACTGGTGGCGCATGCCCGGGCTGCTCACAGCCAACGTGCTCGACCATCACGCACCGCTGCCGGAGTGGTACTGGACCGGCAAGGTGCAGATGAACTGCATGAAGAACGCGATCGGCCAGACGCTTTCGACCGGCTATGCGCACCACATCCAGCGGCTGATGGTCACCGGCAACTTCGCGCTCACCTTCGGCATGGCACCTGCCGAAGTGCACGCGTGGTATTTGTCCGTATACGTCGATGCGGTGGAGTGGGTCGAATTGCCCAACACCGTGGGCATGGCGCTCTATGCAGACGGCGCGCGCTTCGTCACCAAGCCGTACGCTGCAGGCGGCGCCTACATCCACCGCATGAGCAACTACTGCAGCGGTTGCCGCTACAAGCCGACGGTGCGCGTGGGCGAGGAGGCATGCCCGATGACCGTCATGTACTGGGACTTCGTCGCGCGTCACGCGAAGCGGCTCGAAGGCAATCCGCGCACCGTGATGATGGTGAAGAACCTCGGCCGCTTCGACGCGGCCGAGGTCGATGCCATGCGGCGCACCGCACAGCGTATGCGCGACGAGCCGGACGCCCTCTGAGGCGCTCTGGCACGCTGTCCCTTGCGCTGTCTGCCACCCTGAAGCAGCAGGCTACTTCAGCAAGCCTTCGGCCTTCATGGCTTCCTGCACTGCCGGACGTGCACCGACGCGCGCGTGCCACGCCGTCACGTTCGGGTACGGCGACAAGTCCATGGCCATGGGCTTGGCCCAGTTGGTGATGGTGAAGAGATAGCCGTCGGCGACGCTGAAGTGCTCGCCCATGAGGTACTGCTTGTCGGCAAGTTCGCCGTCGAGCCACGTGTAGCGCGATGCGAGCCGGGCTTTGACCGCGCCCTTGTACTCCTCCGGCGTGGCGGGGTTGAACAAGGGGCTGAACCCCTTGTGCAATTCCGTGCCGATAAAGGTCAGCCACTCTTGCAGCCGGTAGCGCGGCATCGTGCCGTTGGCCGGCGCCAGGTTCTTCAATGGGACCAGATCGGCGATGTATTGCAGGATGGCGGGGCCTTCACGCAGCCGCGTGCCGTCGTCGAGTTCGAGCATCGGCACGTAGCCGAGCGGGTTGATGCCGTAGTAGTCGGTGCCATCCTGCAGTTGGTGGCTTTTGGTGCTCGCCAGCACGGGCTCGAAGGCCAGTCCGGCTTCGTGCAGGGCAATGTGCGGCGACAGCGAGCACGCGCCGGGTGAGTAATACAGCTTCATGAAAGGCTCCGGTTGAATGTTTTTGGCGGTTTGTGCGGGGTCGTGTTCGTCGCCATGAACGAGTGCCCGACGCCGGATGCTAACGGTTCGGCACCCTCTGGTTCGGCACCCTCTCGATGCCGGGTCGATGCCGGTCTGCGCCCATGCCGGAGGGCCGCGTTTTTGTCCTACGGTAGCTTGCGTGCGCCGACTATCCGCTGCCGCCCACCCGCGCCTCTAAGCTCAATAGCACTGCGGGCGAGGGCCTGCTGCCCAAGGAGTTTCCCATGTTGAAGTACGCGATTGTTTTTGCCGTGATTTCGCTCATCGCGGGTGCGCTCGGCTTCGGTGGTGTGGCTGCGGGCGCTGCAGGCATCGCCAAGGTGCTGTTCGGCTTGTTCCTCATCCTCGCAGTGGTGTTCTTGGTGCTTGCTGCGCTGGGTGTGGGCGCGGTTCGAAAAGCGCTCGACTAGTTTTTTTCATCCATGCATCTTTCTCATATCGAGACGGTGCTCGACTATGACGTCGCGGCGCCCTCTCATCTGTTGCTGAATATCGAAGCTGCACGTTGCGGCACGCAAACCGTGAGCAGCGAGCATCTGGCCGTGGAACCGCTGGTTCAAATGCAGTCGTTCTGCGACGAGGGCAGCGGCAACCGGTTCATCCGCTTCGACGCTGCGCCGGGTCCGCTCAAGATCAGCTACAAGGCCACCGTGCAGCGCGCACCGATGGACGTGCCGGCCGACCTCGCCGAAGTCCCGGTGAACCAGGTTCCCAACGACGTGCTGCACTACCTGATGCCGACGCGCTATTGCGAGTCGGACATCATGTCGCGGGCGGCCCAGCAGCTTTTCGGCGAGTTGCCGACCGGCATCGGCCGCGTGCAGGCAGTGGTCGACTGGATTCACGACAGCATCACCTATGAACCCGGCAGCAGCGACTCGACCACCACGGCACGTGAAGTGTTCGTGCAGCGCGCCGGTGTTTGCCGCGATTTTGCGCACTTGGGAATCACCCTGTGCCGCGCCCTCAACATTCCGGCGCGCCTGGTCGTGGGCTATGTGTACTTCGATGAACCGCCGCAGGATTTTCACGCCGTGTTCGAAGCATGGATCGGCGGTCGATGGGTGTTGTTCGACCCCACCCGGATGGCACCGATCGATCGGCTCGTGCGTGTCGGCACCGGCCGGGATGCCAAGGACGTGGCCTTCTGCACCATCTTCGGCCCGGTGAGCATGAGCGGCAAGTCGATCACCGTGCGCGAAGTGCAGGACGAAGAAGCCCGTGCGCCGGTGGCGCCCCGACCGAGCGGTACGCTGATCGGCATCGAGAAACCGGTGCCGGTGCGGCGCGATCCGGCCGACAGCCAGCAGGACGCCGCCCACTCGGTTGCCGTCGCGGACTGACCGTTCGACGCTATCGAAAAGATAGCAAGAGAGTGAAGCCTCATCGGGCTTTCGAGGCGCATTGATTCGAAAGGTCTATGCGCGAAGAATGGTGTGAATGTTTGGCGCGGCGATTAAAATCGACGCCCCACTTTGCTGCGGCGCGTCAAAGTCGCGCACCATCCATGCTGTACCCCGAAGAATTCGATGTGATCGTCGTCGGCGGAGGTCACGCCGGCACTGAAGCTGCCTTGGCGTCGGCCCGCATGGGCGCGCGCACCTTGCTGCTGTCGCACAACATCGAGACGCTGGGCCAGATGAGCTGCAACCCGTCAATCGGAGGCATCGGCAAGGGTCATCTGGTGAAAGAAGTCGATGCGCTGGGCGGTGCCATGGCACTGGCCACGGACGAGGCGGGCATTCAGTTTCGCATTCTCAATTCGAGCAAAGGCCCTGCGGTGCGCGCCACGCGCGCGCAGGCCGATCGGGTTTTGTACAAGGCGGCGATCCGGCATCGGCTCGAAAATCAACCGAACCTCTGGCTTTTTCAGCAAGCCGTGGACGATCTGATCATCGAGGGCGAACGTGTGGTGGGCGCTGTCACGCAAGTGGGCATTGGCTTCCGCGCCCGCGCTGTGGTGTTGACGGCCGGGACTTTTCTCGACGGCCGCATCCATGTCGGACTCGACAACTACCAGGCTGGCCGTGCCGGTGACCCGCCTGCGATCAGCCTCTCGGCTCGGCTGAAGGAACTCAAACTGCCGCAAGGTCGCTTGAAGACCGGCACGCCGCCACGGCTCGACGGCCGCACCATCAACTTTTCCAAGTGCACCGAGCAGCCGGGCGATGGCATGGAGGGCGGCGCAGGCCCGATGCCGGTGTTCAGCTTCATGGGCCGCGCAGACATGCATCCGGCACAGATGGCATGCTGGATCACGCATACCAATTCGCGCACGCACGACATCATCCGCGCCGGGTTCGACCGCAGTCCGATGTTCACCGGCAAGATCGACGGAATCGGGCCGCGCTACTGTCCGAGCGTCGAAGACAAGATCAACCGCTTTGCCGACTAGGAAAGCCATCAGATTTTTCTGGAACCCGAGGGGCTGACGACCAACGAGTACTACCCCAACGGGATTTCAACCAGCTTGCCTTTCGACGTCCAGTACCAACTGGTTCGTTCGATGGCCGGCTTGGAGAACGCGCATATTCTTCGGCCTGGCTACGCCATCGAGTACGACTATTTCGATCCGCGCGAGCTCAAGAGCAACTTCGAAACCAGGGCGGTGCGGGGTCTGTTCTTTGCAGGTCAGATCAACGGCACGACCGGCTACGAAGAGGCGGCTGCGCAAGGGCTCTTTGCCGGTGTCAATGCGGCGCTGCAATGCCGCGGAGACGACGCCTGGCTGCCGCGCCGCGACGAGGCTTATCTCGGCGTGCTCGTCGATGACCTGATCACCAAGGGCGTGACCGAGCCCTATCGCATGTTCACCAGCCGCGCCGAGTTTCGCCTGCAGCTTCGGGAAGACAACGCAGACATGCGCCTGACCGAGGCAGGCCGCAAACTGGGCTTGGTCGACGACGCGCGCTGGGATGCATTCAGCCGGAAGCGCGACGTTGTTTCACGTGAAACAGAGCGATTGAAATCGATCTGGGTGAACCCTCGAAACCTTCTGGCTGCTGAGTCAGAAAGGGTGCTCGGGAAAGCAATCGACCACGAATACAACTTTGCAGACCTGCTTCGGCGACCCGATGTCAGCTACGCGTCGCTCATGTCATTGGACGGCGGTAAATACCTCGCCGACTTGCCTTTGGGAGCCACCGAAATCGAGCAAATCGAAATCTCCGCCAAGTATTCGGGTTACATCGACCGTCAGCACGACGAGGTTGAGCGTGCATCGCATTTCGAAAATTTGAAGCTGCCGGAATCGTTCGACTACGCGCAAGTACCCGCGCTGAGCTTCGAAGTCCGTCAGAAGCTGTCTAAGCACCGGCCCGAGACTTTGGGATTGGCTTCGCGCATTTCCGGTGTGACGCCGGCGGCGATTTCGCTTCTGCTGGTGCATCTTCGCAAGGGCGGTCATCGCGCCTTCGCGACGGGCGCCGCCAAGGAACAACCCAAGCCACAAGCCGCAGAATGATCACTGCGTTTTCTGAGGCCGCACTGCGAACGGGCGCGAAGGCACTGCACATCGAACTGACGGACGCACAGGCGACGCTGTTGGCGAGTTACGGCGCGCTGCTGATGAAATGGAGCAAGGTCTACAACCTGACCGCCGTGCGTGACCCTGTCGGGGTGCTGACACATCACCTGTTCGACAGCCTTGCCGTCGTGGCGCCATTGCGCCGCGAATTGCAGAGTAGGTGTTGGGAAAATATTCGGCTTCTCGATGTGGGTTCGGGTGCCGGCCTTCCGGGGGTGGTGATCGCAATCCTCTGCCCGAAGGTGGAGGTGACTTGTCTCGATGCTGTTGCAAAAAAGACGGCATTCGTTCAGCAGGTGGCGGCCGAACTCAAGCTCCCCAATCTCAAGGGCTTGCACGCGCGTGTCGAGTCCCTGACAGATCGGTACCAAGTGATCAGCTCTCGCGCCTTTGCTTCGCTTCGAGCCTTTGTCGATGGTTCGGCCAACGCGTTGCGACCCGATGGGATCTGGCTCGCGATGAAGGGCCGTGTGCCCGAAGGCGAGATCAAGAATCTGCCAGCCAATGCGGAGATGTTTCACGTGGAACATCTCGTTGTGCCTGATCTGGATGCCGAGCGTTGCATTGTTTGGCTGCGAAAAAGCTTGGCCCAGCCATGAAGTCGGCATTCGTAGTCACGTCCGCCATTCGCAGTGAATT
>JAQGMP010000095.1 GCA_028292285.1 Variovorax sp.
GATCGAACGTCATTCATTGTGATGGCCATGGTTTGTCTCTATGGTTGGTGGGAAAAAGGATCAGCGTGGTTCAGCTGTAACGCAGCGGGCTCGTGATCTCGTCGGCCATGGCCGCGGGATAGACCAGTTCGCGCAAGAAATCGGCGTCGTCGCGCAGCGTTGCGGCCGCGTCGGCGTAGCCGAAGTAACCCAGGTAGTGCGGCATCTGCTGCACCAGCATTTCAAAGCCGGCCTGCGCGTGCAGGCCACGTGCTCGCGCGGCGCGCACCAGAGGCGTCGGCTGACCACGCAGCAGGATGTCGAACAACGCTGCGTGGTTGTCCATGCGCGCGACGTCGAGCGGCAGCGCATCGCTTTCGTTCAGCCCGAGCGGCGTCGCGTTGATAACGATGTCGTAGCCTGCCGGATCGTTGCTGTCGAGCGCCGCCACCGTCGCGTCGAAAAACGAATCGAGCTTGACGGCGACGCCGGCTGCCTTGCCTGCCACGATGTCGTGCAGCGCGATGTGCTCCGCGCCGTTCACCGTGCCGCCTTCGGCCAGCGCCACGCCGATGGCCGCGGCGCTCACGCCGGCACCGAGGATGAGCACGCGCTTGCCGCGGAACGGAATCTTGTAATGGTCGAGCGCGCCGATCAGGCCTTCGCCATCGAACAGATCGCCTTCGAGTCGATCGCCGTCGGTGCGCCGCACCACGTTGACCGAACCGGCCACGCGGCCGAACAGACCGCAGCCGTCGAGCAGATCGACCACCAGCGGCTTGTGCGGCGGCGCGATCACCATGCCACGCACGTTGCGCGCAAGAAAGACGGACTTGAAGAACACCGCGAAGTCGCGCCGCGGCACCTGCATCGGCAGCAGCACCGCGTCGATGTCGAAGCGCTCGAACACGGCGTTGAACATCCGCGGCAAGCGCACGTTGCGCACCGGATCGCCCGGTATCAGGTACGCCTGCGTGCTGCCGTGAATGGTGGAGGTCATGGATGTCTCTGCTCGTTGATCGTCCCGTCTGGCGGGGCGTGAGAGCACTTTATCGGGCGACCCGCTGCAGGTACATTCCGCTCATACTTCGACGATCGATCAGCGCACGGTACAGCGCGTTAATCGCGCGCATTCAGGGTTTCTCCTAGGACCACGGAACAATCAAGATGGCCAAAGACGACTCGCCGGCGCCGGCCGGCCTCGACAAGCGCGACTGGATCGCCGGTCTCGAGCGCGGCGTCAGCATCATCGAAGCCTTCGACGACGCCAATCCGCGCCTCACCGCGAGCCAGGCCGGACAGCGCACCGGCATGACACGCACGGCTGCACGGCGCTATCTGCTCACCTTGCAGCACATGGGCTACGTCGCGAGCGACGACAAGCTCTTCTGGCTGACGCCGCGGGTGCTTCGGCTCGGTCAGTCGTACCTCGAATCGGCCCGGTTGCCGCGCATCGTTCAACCTTTCCTGCAGCGCGTCGCGGCAGGCACGCACGAGATCGCCTATCTCAGCGTGATGGACGGCGACGAGGTCGTCTACATCGCACGCAACGGGCCGAACCGCAGCATGAGCACCGGCTATGTGCTGGGCGCGCGGGTACCGGCACAGGTGACAGCAGCGGGAATGCTGATGCTGGCCATGCGCAGCGACGCCGATATGGCGAGTTGGCTCGCCAAGCACGAGCTCAAGGTGTTCACCTCGCACACCATCGCCAGCAAGGAACGAATGAAGCTCGAGTTGGCGCGCATCCGCGCGCAGGGCTGGGCGATGTCGGAACAGCAGCTCGACCTCAACTCGCGCGGCATCGCGGTGCCCTTGCGCGACCGGCACGGCGAACTGGTCGGCGCGCTGAACATCACGATGCCGATGGGCCACGAAGGCTCCGAAGAAGCGGTGGCGCGCGTGCTGCCGGTGCTGCGCGAAACGGCGCAGGCGATGCGCACCTTGATTTGAAGTATTGGCGCCGGGCCGGCCCGATTTCTATACTGACCGCCCACTCAAAGGAGATCGAATGTTCGTGGTTTGCGGCGAAGCCCTGATGGATGTGTATGCGGGCGAATCGACGCCGACCGGACTGGTCTTCGATGCCCGCATCGGCGGCTCGCCCTTCAATGTCGCGGTCGGTTTGGCGCGCCTGGGCCGGTCGGCGGCGCTGCTCACCGGCCTGTCGACCGACAGTGCCGGCGAGCGTCTGTTGAATGCGTTGCAAGACGAGCAGGTCGACACGTCGTTGCTGCTCCGAAGCGACGCGCCGAGCACACTGAGCGTGATCAGCCTCGATGCCGCCGGCGTACCCCGCTATGCCTTTCATGGCACCGGCGCGGCGGATCGCCAAATCACCGTCGACAGCCTGCCCGCCTTGCCGCCGGCCACGCGCGTGCTGCAGTTCGGCTCCTACGCGTTGGTGGTCGAGCCGGTCGGTTCTGCGTTGCTGGCGTTGGCGGCGCGCGAGCACACGCAGCGGCTCATCGCCTACGACCCGAACGTGCGCCTCAACGTGGAGCCCGACCTCTCACGCTGGCGCGCGACGGTCGAGCGGATGGTGGCGCTGTCGCACTTCGTGAAGGTGAGCGACGAAGACCTGGGCTTGCTGTATCCCGGTGAAGCGCCGGAGCACGTGGCGGCGCGTTGGCTCGGCGGCGGGGTGTCGCTGGTGACGGTCACGCGCGGCGGGCATGGCGCGAGTTCGTGGACGAAACATGCGAAGGTCGACGTGCCTTCGTTGCCGGTGAAAGTGGTGGACACCGTCGGTGCCGGCGACACGTTTCAAGCGGCGCTGCTGACGTGGCTCGACGAGCAGGACAAGCTGAGTGCAAAGGCGATGGCGTCGCTCGACATGCAGGCCCTCGAAGCGATGCTGAAGTTCGCCTCGAAGGCGGCGTCGATCACCTGCTCGCGCCGCGGTGCGGACATGCCGCGCCGCGGCGAGCTGGACTGATCGGCGCACGCGGGTCTGAACCGAAAGTTGCCTTCGCTACCCAGCCGGCAGATTCAGCTCTAGAGAAAAGAAGACTGCGGACCTTCTGCCTCTTCCGACGTGCCGCCCTCGCCGTTCGCGTTGCCGAAAGGCCGCGAGCGCCGGCCGGCGCTTCCGCTGCCGCCGATGTCTCCGTTCTGCGCGCGGTTGCGCAGCGCATGCTCCATCACCACCAGGGCCAGCATCGCCTCGGCGATCGGCGTCGCCCGGATGCCGACGCACGGATCGTGGCGACCCTTGGTCACCACCTCGACCGGCTGATTGTTGATGTCGACCGACTGGCGTGGGCTGATGATCGAACTGGTCGGCTTGATCGCGATGCTCACTTCCAGGTCTTGCCCCGATGTGATGCCGCCCAAGGTGCCGCCGGAATTGTTGGTCGCAAAGCCTTGCGGCGTGATCGAGTCGCCGTGCATGGTGCCGCGCTGCGTCACGCTGGCAAAGCCGGCGCCGATCTCCACGCCCTTGACCGCGTTGATACCCATCATGGCGTAGGCGATGTCGGAGTCCATCTTGTCGAACAGCGGCTCGCCCAAGCCGACCGGCACCTTGCTCGCAGTCACGCGGATGCGCGCGCCGCACGAGTCGCCGGCTTTGCGCAACGCGTCCATGTACGACTCCAAGTCGCTCACATCGGCCTTCGGCGCGAAGAACGGGTTGTTCGGCACGTGCTCCCAACCTTCGAACGGAATCACGATGCCGCCGATCTGCGCCATGCAGCCTCGAAACACCGTGCCGTACTTTTCGAAAAGCCACTTCTTTGCCACCGCGCCGGCCGCGACCATCGGCGCCGTGAGGCGAGCCGACGAGCGCCCGCCACCGCGCGGATCGCGGATGCCGTATTTCTTCCAGTAGGTGAAGTCGGCGTGGCCGGGCCTGAATTGCTGCGCGATCTGGCCGTAGTCCTTGCTGCGCTGGTCGGTGTTCTGGATCAACAAGGCGATCGGCGTGCCGGTGGTCTTGCCCTCGTACACGCCGCTCAGGATCTGCACCGCGTCGGGCTCGTTGCGCTGCGTGACGTGGCGGCTGGTGCCGGGGCGGCGGCGGTCGAGGTCGCCCTGGATGTCGGCTTCGGTCAGCGCCATGCCGGGCGGGCAGCCGTCGATGACGCAACCGATCGCCGGGCCGTGGGATTCACCGAAATTGGTGACTGCGAAAAGGGTGCCGAAGGTGTTGCCGCTCATGGGCGGGAATTATCGGCGCACCGGGAATGCTTTATGCATGCTGCGGCGCAGCAACCCCACCCTGCCACCCACGCAAAGGAGCGCCCCATGCTGGACCGTACCGCCACCAAGTTCTCGCACGTCAAACCTGGCGACACCGATTTCAAGCCCGGCGGCCTGCGCGACTTCTTCCTGTACCGCGACCTGGGCGTGGCCGACGCCACCAACGGCGCCGTCATCGCGCACCTCGTCAA
>JAQGMP010000108.1 GCA_028292285.1 Variovorax sp.
AAGCGGCTGCGCGCGAAGATCGACGCGGCCTATGTGCCCAAGCTGCTGCACACGATACGCGGCATGGGCTACGTGATGGAGCCGCGCGAGGAAGAAGCGCCGTCGCCATGAGGCGCTCGATCACGACGCGGCTGGTGTGGATGTTCGCGCTGGCCGCGATCACCACGTTCTCGCTGATCGGGGCCGCGCTCTACTGCGTGCTCGAACGCGAGCTGACCCGCCACCAGGACGATGACCTGAACATCACGCTGCAGAACATGCGCTATTCGATAGAGCGCACCGGCGACACCGAGCGCTGGGCCCGCGTGCAGGCCAAGATGGACACGCTGACGCCCTCCGATGGCCGGGTGCGCTTCTGGGTGCTCAGCGACGATCCGCGCTTCCAGTACGGCAAGGGGCTGGATCAGTTCGAGCAGTTCAGCCAGGAGCCCGGTGGCCGCGGCTCGATCGGCCTGGCGCTGCACGGGCAGACCTTCCGCACGCTCTCCCAGCACATCGCACCGCTCGGCGAGCGGCCCACGGTGCAGTTGATCGTCGGGGTCGATGCCGCGCCGTTCGCGCACACGCTGCGCACCTTCCTGAGTGCGCTCGCATTCGTCTCGCTCAGCGCCATGCTGCTGGTGATGCTGCTCGGCTACTGGATCGCCCGCGTCGGCCTGCACCCGCTGCAGCAGCTCTCGCGCGAGGCCCAGACCCTGCGGCCGAAGACGCTGTCGCAGCGCCTGCAGGTCGCGCAGCTGCCGGTCGAGCTTTCGGATCTGGCGGGCGCGTTCAACGGCGCGCTCGGCCGGCTCGAAGAGGCCTACCGGCAACTCGAGGCCTTCAACGCCGATGTCGCCCACGAGCTGCGCACGCCGCTCGCCAACCTGATCGGCGGCACCCAGGTCGCGCTGTCGCGGCAACGCACGGCGCCGGAGTTCCAGGAGGTGCTGGCGTCCAACCTCGAAGACCTCGAGCGGCTGCGCTCCATCGTCAACGACATGCTGTTTCTGGCACGCGCCGACCGCGGCGAGGTCGCGACCGGGCTGGTGCTCACGCCGCTGGCCGCCGAGGTGCGCAAGACCATCGAGTTCTTTGAGTTCGTGCTCGACGAAACCGGCACGCAGGTCGAGATCGACGGCGACGTGCTGGCCGATGCGCCGCTCGAAACCTCGCTGTTTCGCCGTGCGATGTCGAACCTGCTGCAGAACGCCATCGAGCATTCGCCGGCCGGAGCGCGGCTGGCGGTCACGTTGCGCGAAGCGGCCGACGGCATCTGGATCTCGGTATCGAATCCGGGCCGGCCGATCGCCGAGGCCAACCTGCAGCATCTGTTCGACCGCTTCTTTCGGGTGGACGCGGCGCGCAACGACCCGGCCCAGCGGCACGGGGAGCACCATGGGCACGGACTGGGCCTGGCCATCGTGAAAGCCGTGGCGAGCATGCACGGCGGCATGGTGAGCGCCGCCAGCATCGACGGCATCAACACCATCGGCTTCAGCGTCTCGCGCGCGTCGATGGCGGGCACGGCGGGCGACAGCGTCGGTCTGGGCTGACAGGGCCTCAGGCGCTCGGCCGGGAACGTGCCGGGCGGCGGCGGTTCAGGCTTTCGCTCACCAACCGGAGGCCACACCCATGAATGCCGACACCCGCAAATCCGCGCCGAATATTCCGCCGTCGAAGAGTTCGCAGCCCATGACGCCGGGCAGCGAAGAACCCGAGATCACCCAGGAAGACTCCGTGCCCTCGGACGGCAAGGACAAAAAAGGCGAAAAAATGATGGAGGACCTCGGCCGCGAGCGCAACAAGCCGGACGAACCCATGCCGAAGCAATTTCCGTCCAGCTGAAACGATTTCCCGAGCGATTTCCGTCGTGAAGCAATTTCCTTCGGGCTGAACGTTCTTCGCTTCTGCCGCAAAATCGTTGCGGCATGCAGCGCTTTACCACCCTCATCGATCACGGCGGCGCGCGAGCGCGGGAGTTGCCGTGGCGCAGCTGATGTCGCTCATGGTTGCGAACGCGCTCGGCCTGATTTTCGGGGTCAGCCTGGCGGCCCGGCTCGGCTTGCCGGTGCCCGCCGCGCCGGTGCTGGTGGTGGCGGGCGCGCTGGTCGCCGTCGGGCAGGTGTCGTTGAGCGGCGCGCTGGTGGTCGCGGTGCTCGGCAACCTGATCGGCGACGGCGCCTGGTTCTATGCCGGCCGGCGCTACGGCTATCGCTTCATGCGGCTGTTGTGCCGCATCTCCCTCTCGCCGGATTCGTGCGTGCGCCGCAGCGAATCGCTCATCACCCGCTGGGGCGGCCTGTCGCTGCTGGCGGCCAAGTTCGTGCCCGGCGTGTCGGTGGTGGCACCGCCGATGGCGGGTGCGCTCGGCATGTCGTCGCTGCGCTTCGTGCTTTTCGAAACCGGTGCCGCGCTGGTCTGGGCCGTGGTCTTTCTGGCGCTGGGCTACGCGTTCCGCGACAGCGTGCAGGGCGTGCTGAACGCGCTGGCCGATGCGGGCAGCGTCGCGACCATCGTGGTCGTGGCCGCGGTGGCCGCCATGCTGGCCGTGCGCTATTGGCGGCGCCGCCGCTTCATGCGGCTGACCCGCATGCCGCGCATCAGCGTCGACGAGCTGTACGACTTGATGGGCACCGAGACGCCACCGATGGTGATCGACGTGCGCGGCGCGGCGAGCATCCAGATCGACCCGCGCCGCATTCCGGGCGCGCTGCCGCTGAGCCTCAAGTCCATCCAGCACCGACGCACGGCGCACCTCTTCGATGACGCGCGCGATGTCGTGCTCTATTGCAACTGCCCGAACGACGTGTCCGCGGCGCTGGCGGCCGGCGCGCTGTCGGCGCACGGCGTGCCGCGCGCCCGGCCCCTTGCCGGCGGCCTGGATGCATGGGTGGCGGCCGGTCGACCGACCTTGCTGCATGCGACGAGCACGGCCGAACCGGCGCTGCCCGACCCGTCGTCGGTGCTGCCGGGCGTCAATCCTTAAAGCTTTTTCAAAGACCCATTTTTCGTGCCCCTTCCCACTGCCCCGCTCGCCAAACCGCCCGCCCCGCAAGGACTCACCACCGGCCTGACATTCGTCTTTGCCGTGGCCTGCGGTTTGTGCGTGGCCAACATCTACTACGCACAGCCGTTGATCGGCCCGATCTCGAACAGCCTCGGCCTTCACGCAGGCCTGGCCGGGCTGATCATGACGCTGATCCAGCTCGGCTACGGCTGCGGCCTGATGCTGCTGGTGCCGCTGGCCGACGTCGTCGAAAACCGGCGCCTCATCGTCGGCGCGCTGTCGGTGGCGGTGCTGGGCCTGCTCGGCATCGCCATGTCCAATTCGGCCGCTACTTTCATGGCGGCGGCGTTCGTGGTCGGTCTGTGCGCCGTCGCGGCGCAGGTGCTGATTCCGTTCGCCTCGCACCTGGCGCCCGAGGCCACGCGCGGCAAGGTGGTCGGCAACATCATGGCGGGGCTCTTGGCCGGCATCATGCTGGCGCGGCCGTTCTCCAGCCTGGTCGCGGCGGGCTTCGGATGGCGCGCCGTGTTCTGGATTTCGGCGGTCGTCATGGCCACGCTCATCGCCGTGCTGTGGCGTGTGCTGCCGGAGCGCCATCCGCACGGGTCGGTCGGCTACAAGCGGACGATGGCGTCGCTGCCCGGCATCGTGTGGCGCACGCCGTTGCTGCGCCGCCGCGCGTTCTACCAGGGGATGATGTTCGCGGCGTTCCAGGCCTTCTGGACGGCCGTGCCGCTGGCGCTCGTGCACGAGTTCGGCATGGGGCAGGGCGGCATCGCGGCCTTTGCGCTGGCCGG
>JAQGMP010000143.1 GCA_028292285.1 Variovorax sp.
TGGTGCTGGTCGGCCATGTCACCAAAGAAGGCGCTCTCGCCGGTCCGCGTGTGCTGGAGCACATGGTCGACACGGTACTGTATTTCGAAGGCGACACGCACTCGAGCTTTCGGCTGGTGCGCGCCATCAAGAACCGCTTCGGCGCGGTCAACGAGATCGGTGTGTTCGCGATGACCGAGCGCGGCCTGAAGGGCGTGACGAATCCGAGCGCGATCTTCCTGAGCCAGCACGCCGAGCCGGTGCCCGGTAGCGTCGTACTGGTCACGCTTGAAGGCACGCGGCCGATGCTGGTGGAGATTCAGGCGCTCGTCGACAACGGCGGGCCGAGCCCGCGGCGGCTGTCGGTCGGCCTCGATCGCGATCGGCTGGCGATGCTGCTGGCCGTGCTGCACCGGCACGCCGGCGTGGCGTGCATGGACCAGGACGTGTTCGTCAATGCGGTCGGCGGCGTGCGCATCAGCGAGCCGGCGGCCGATTTGGCCGTGATGCTGGCCATCACATCGAGCCTGCGCGGCAAGCCTTTGCCCAAAGGCTTTATCGCGTTCGGCGAAGTCGGCCTGGCCGGTGAAGTACGGCCGGCGCCGCGCGGCCAGGAGCGCCTGCGCGAAGCGGCCAAGCTGGGCTTCAGCGTGGCGGTGGTGCCCAAAGCCAACGCGCCCAGAAAGGGCGCGAAGGAAATCGAAGGGCTGACCATCCACCCGGTCGAGCGCATCGAAGAAGCCATGGACGTGGTGCGGCAGCTTCAGTAGCTATCGCTGCGGGCTTGCAGCGCGCCACACCGTCCATGCCCGTGCGGGCGACTCGGTCAGCCGATGTGCATCGTGAAGGCCGGTCCGTTGTTCAGCACGCAAGTGCCGCTGCCGAGCGTTGCCGAGTTCATCGTGTAGCGGCAACTCAGCATGCCGCCGCGCGTGCCGCTGGCATTGGCGATGCCGCTGCGCTGCGAGCTGCCCGCCTGCCGCGTCGACTCACCCTGAAACTGCTCGCCGGCAATCGTCGCGTTGAAGTAGCCGCGCCCGTTCATGTCGTTCGTGACGGTGCCGGTAATGGGTCCGTACATCGCCGCCTCGGCGTTGGCTGGGTAGAGGCGGGCGGTGAAGGTCGGCGCAACCATCGGTGCCGGCGCAACCGAATACGACTGCTGCGACGGAACCTGCGGCGGTGGTGTCTGCAGAGGCACGATGTAGCAGCCGCTCAGGGCGGCGGCCGCGAATGCGCCCGCAAGGGAAAGACGGACGACGGAGAAAGGAAATCGCAAAGACAAGCGCGAAGGCAAGAGCTTCATACACTTTTCGGTGGCCCGGGCAGATGCCCGTGAACGCAATGTCGTCGACGGTGCAGACGGGCTGCTGCGCATTTGCGACAAGTAGCACGGCGCGCTCCCGCAGGTAACACCAGCCGCGCCCGGCGACAATCGCGTCATGAATTTCCGGAAGATCCTCGTGCCGCTGGTCGGCATCGTGCTGCTCGGGCTGGCTTATCGCAGCTACGGCTGGCAGGGCGTTGCGCTCGTCGGCGGCGCCATCGTCATGTTCTTGCTGCTGCACTTCAACCGTGCGATGAAGGTGCTGCAGCGCGCCGCCGAACGGCCTGTGGGCTACGTCGACAGCGCGGTCATGCTCAACGCCAAGCTCAAGCCCGGCTCGACCCTGATGCACGTGGTCGCGATGACGCGCGCGCTCGGTGAGCCGAAGTCGCCAGAAGGCACGCAGCCCGAGCTGTACCGCTGGACCGACAATGGCAACTCGTGGGTCGATGCCACCTTCGTCGGCGGCAAGCTCAAGGAATGGTCGCTGACGCGGCCCGACGTGGCGACGGAGGATGCTCCGGCCGGTCCGTCGACCTTGGCGAGCTAGAACGGCGCGGATTCGTCTTCGAGCTGTTCGGCCGTCGGGCCATTGGCAGCGGGGCCATTGGAAGTGCCGTTCGAATCTTCTTTCAGCTTCGCAACAGTGTGGTTCGCCGCATCGGCCGCGGCCGCACCCAGCTGCATCTCGCCACCGAGCGCTTCGAGCAATTCAGGCACCAGCTGACCCAGCTCGCCGGTCGCGATCGCTGCATCGGCGTCGAAGTTGTCTTCCTTGCCACCCTTGTTGGCGACCGCGCTGTCGGTGCCTTCCAGGAAGACGATCTTGCGGATCACCATCGCGTCGGTCAGCTCGAACGACACGCGGTCGTCCCACGTCATCGCCAGGCGGGTGGGGCGCTTGCCGTCTGCGATGTGCTGGCGCACCTCGTCGATGTCGAGCGCGTGCTTTGCGTAGCGCACGACGGACTTCGATTCGTCGCTGGCGCGCAGTTCGCACTCGCGGTCGATGGTGAAGCCGGCTGGCGGTTCCTGGCTGGAGAGCCACTCCGACATCGCGGCGGCCGGCTCCGTCTGCGTTTGCAGCAGCGCCACGGCAAAACCGTCGAGCGATTGCACCAGGCTGGTCACGACCTCGTCGGCACGCGACACGTTGCTCGCATTCACCACCAGCCGGCGCTCCACGGGGTCGATCCACACCATGATGCGGGCGTGCTTGGTGAAGGCCAGCGGCAGCAGTTCGTGCGTGACGTCTTCCTTCAGGTCGCGCTTTTCTTTTTTGCCCGGCTTGCGGCCGGTGGTGGCTTCGATCTGCGCGGCGCGCTCTTCGACTTTGCGGCGGATCACCGAAGCCGGCAGCGCCTTGCTCTCGATCATGTATTCGAGCAGCCACTGGCCGCCGATGGATTCGACCAGCGGCCCGTTTTCTTCACCGCGGGGCTCGGTCCAGCCGGCGGATTTTTCTTGCGACGGGCCGCAGGCCACGAAGCGGTTGGCGCCCAGGGCTTCTTCGGCCTGGGTCGATGTTTGCGACCAAGATGGTTCGATGCGATAGACGATGACGTTCTTGAATACGGACACTGAAACCCTTTTCCGAGTGATTGGCAAAGCCGGCCATTGTCGGCGTCTCGGCGCCGGTACCCGGACGCGCCGCCGCCGTAAAATCGAAAGCTTTTGCGACAGCATCCCCCACCGCCCAAAGGACCAAGACATGAGTGCCCTCGTACCGCCTCCCGCTTCCCTCGACGACCGCGACGGCAAGATCTGGATGGACGGCGAACTGGTCGACTGGCGCAACGCCACGGTCCACGTGCTGAGCCACACGCTGCACTACGGCTGCGGTGCCTTCGAAGGCGTGCGGGCCTACGACACGGTGGATGGCACCGCGATCTTCCGCCTTGCGGAGCACACCGAGCGCCTCTTCAACAGCGCCAAGATCCTGCGCATGAAGATCCCTTTTTCGCAGGAAGAAGTGATGGAGGCGCAAAAGCAGGTCGTGCGCGAAAACAAGCTCGCCAGCTGCTACCTGCGCCCGCTGATCTGGATCGGCTCCGAAAAGCTCGGCGTCAGCCCCAGAGGCAACAAGATTCATGCGATGGTCGCGGCCTGGGCCTGGGGCGCCTACCTCGGTGAAGAAGGCATGCGCCGCGGCATCCGCGTGAAGACATCGAGCTACACACGGCACCACGTCAACATCACCATGACGCAAGCCAAGGCGGTGAGCAACTACACCAACTCGATCCTCGCCAACATGGAAGCGCTCGACGACGGCTACGACGAGGCGCTGCTGCTCGATGCCAGCGGCTTCGTCTCCGAAGGCGCCGGAGAAAACGTCTTCGTGGTGAAGGGCGGCGTGGTCTACACGCCGGATCTTTCGGCCGGTGCGCTCAACGGCATCACGCGTAACACCATCCTGCACATCTGCAAGGATCTCGGCATCGAGCTCGTGCAAAAGCGCATCACGCGCGACGAGGTCTATATCGCCGACGAAGCCTTCTTTACCGGCACCGCGGCCGAGGTGACGCCGATTCGCGAACTCGACCGCATCGAGATCGGCAATCGCGGCGACGGCGGCTCGCGTGGACCGGTCACCGAGAAAATCCAGACCGCGTTCTTCGACATCGTGAACGGCAAGAATCCCAAGTACGCCCACTGGCTCACCAAAGTCTAAAGACCCATATCACCATGTCGACCACCGCCGTCATCGAACTGCTTGCCAAAGAACTCAACCACCAGGGCGGCGTGTACTGTCCGAGCCCGCTGGCCGACATGAAGCTCTGGAGCGCGCATCCCAAGGTGTACCTCGATGTCGCGCGCACGGGAGAAGCCAAGTGCCCGTACTGTGGCACCGTGTACCGGCTGAAGGCGGGCGAATCCGCAGTGCATCGGCACTGAGCGGACGGCTCGCCACCGGCCATGCGCACCGGCCGCGATGCGATGCGACATGTGAGCGGGTGTGCGATGAAAAACGCGACCTCACCATGAAATTTTCTGTCCCCCGCCGCGCGCTGTTGCTCGGCGCGTTCTCCGCACCGTTCGTCGGTGCGTGCGCACCCTTGTCGCACGGTACCGGCTCGGCGCCGGCCACGTCAGCCGCGCTGGCGGCGCTGCAGGCGCTCGGCAAACTCGAAGCGTCGACGGGCGGTCGCCTCGGCATCGCGGCCTTCCGCGTCGGCTCTGGTGACGGCGGCGTTGGCGTTGGCGAGCGCGGCTCGGCGGTCTTGCATCGTGCCGACGAGCGCTTTCCGATGTGCAGCACCTTCAAGGTGCTCGCGGCCTCCGCCCTCCTTCGGCGCAGCGCCGTCGAGACCGGTTTGCTGCAGCGGCGCGTCCACTATGCCGCCAGCGACCTCGTGACCTATTCGCCCATCACCGAAAAGCACGTGCCAGACGGCATGACGATCGCCGAACTTTGCGCGGCGGCGCTGCAGTACAGCGACAACTCGGCCGGCAACATGCTGATCGACGCGCTGGGCGGCTCGCCGGCAGTGACCGCTTTTGCGCGCTCGATCGGCGACACCACCTTCCGGCTCGACCGCCGCGAAACCGAGCTCAACACCGCATTGCCCGGCGATCCGCGCGACACCTGCACACCGCGCGCGATGGCGCGCAATCTGCAGGCCTTGCTGGTGGGCGATGCGTTGCCGGCACGCCAGCGCGAGCAGCTCGTCGCCTGGATGCGCGGCAACACCACCGGCGCGACACGCATCCGCGCCAGCGTGCCCGCGGACTGGCGCGTGGCCGACAAGACCGGCGCCGGCGACTACGGCACGGTCAACGACATCGGCGTGCTGTGGCCGCCGTCCGGCGCCCCGATCGCCATGGCGATCTACTTCACGCAAACCGTCAAAGAGGCGCCGATGCGCAATGACGTGGTCGCCGCCGCGGCGCGCATCGCGGCCACGGCACTGGCCTGAGCGCGCCCGCCGAATTTCAGACGCGATGCACCGCCGGTGCGTCCGCCACCCCGGCCGCCGTGACGTTGCGGCGATGGGCGAGCCACCACCGCAGACCGCCGCTTACCCCGGAATAGATCGCCAGCACGCCGGCGGCCAGCAGCAGTCCGGCGCCGATATCCGCCGGAAAGTGCGCACCGGCGTAGACGCGTCCCCACGCCGTGGCAAAGGCCAGCGCCAGCAACACGGCGCCCGCCGCGCGAAGGGCGGGACGTACGAGGCAACCCAGGGCGATCAACGACATCACCGACATGTGCGTGCTCGGCATGGCGCCGCGTCCGCCGTGCTCGAGGTAGTTCGGGCTCATGCCGATCGCAAAGGGGCGCGGCAGGTTCAGCGCTTCCGAAATCGTTTGGGCCAGCACCGACGTGAGGCACGCCAGCAGCAGCAAGACAATCAGATAGAGCCGCTGCGACGGCTGACGAAAGCCGCTGTAGATCACCGTCAGTCCGGCTGCCCAGGCGCCGTACACGCCGATCCAGCACGCCAGCACCAGCAGCCAGGGTGTGGGATGGAAACCCGCCGCCATCCATTCGAACAATCCAAAATTCACATACCGCATACCAAAACCTCTCGACCAATATCGACCACCGACAAGGGCCTGCCGCGACGCCAGGTGGCAGCAGGGGGGTCGGCGCCACCGGGGGCGCCGTTGTCAGGTCGCGAGAGGCGGTGCGGTTTCGGGCGGCAAGCGTCGCCAGATCGCCGAGGGCGGCGGCGCGCCGGCACGGTGCGGTACGCGCTCGGCCGCTTCGCGAGGCCGCGGCACCACGCGAAAAGCCAGCGCGATGGTGAGTGGCAGCAGCATGAGCACCAGCGCAGCCAACAGGTCGAGCCCGTGCTGCAACGCGTTCGGCAGGTCGATGCTGGCCGCAGCCGGCACGAAGATGGTCGTCTCTTTCTCGGCCGGATGGTCGGCGCGATCGTCCGGCTCGTATTCGACCGTGGCACCGACCGAGCGCACGCGGAACGCCGGCTCGTCTTCCCAGCCGTCGTGCCGGAAGTGCGTCGCAATAAAGGGCTGCAGCGAACTCAACACGCCACCGCACAGCAGGCACCACCAAAGGATGCGCCGTGTCATGCGACGTCGGACAGTTGAAAGCACCACGCTCGGATTCTCGAAATCAGGGGTGAACCGAAGCTGAACGCGGTCGCCGGGGCCATAGCGGCCAAAAGCGCACCACCTCGCGCCACGGCTGGCCCGGCTCCTGCACGAGCCGCAGGTAGACCATCGCGATCCACAGCAGGCTGAGTCCGATCTGCGCATCGCGCAGCGCAGAGTTCACGCTGGTCGCAATCAGCATCACGAGCATCGCCGCGAAGCCGTAGCGGCCGGTGACGTCGTCGCGCCGCCAGCCCTGCCACACGCCGAACAGCATGATGACCAGCAGCGTGAGCAGCCCCGGCACGCCGGCCTGCGCGCCCATCCACAAGAAGTCGTTGTGCGGCATGTTGTAGTCGGCCAGCAGCTTGGGGCCGCGCAGATGCCATTGCTCGGTCCAGCCGCCGATGCCCCAGCCGGCGAGCGGCTTGTCGATGATCATGCGTGCCGTGTCGCGGTACATGTAGAAGCGCACGACCCAGCTGCCTTCGGACACCGCGCCGGCTTGCGCCGCTTCGATTTCCTGCGCGCCGAGCGTGAAAGTGCGCTGCACCACCGGCGACTGCCACACCAGCGCCGACGCCACGCCGACCGCGATCACCAGCACCACGGCCAGCACGCGCAGTTGCTTTCGCCACTGGTGCACGCACACCGCGACCGCGGCCACCAGCAGCCCGAGCAGCGAGGTGCGCGACGGCAGCCACAGCGTGATGATGACCGCGATAAAGCCGGTCAACACGAACGCGGGCAACGCCCGGTGGCCCTTCTTGTCATGGATGTGCGCCAGCCCGAAAACCACGGCGCTGGCACCGAGCACGGTGAACAGCAGCGCATCGTTGATCGACTTGTTGCCGACCAGCACCAGGGTCGCGCGCCATACCTCGGCCATCGGGAAGCCGACGGTGCGGTAGAGCAGCACCATCACCACGCTGGCGAACGCGATGGCGAAGAAGCCGCGCAGCGCCCACAGCGCTTCTTCGCGCGTCAGCGCCATCGCCATCAGGATGGTCGCCGCGATCCGCAAGCCATGCCAGAGATTGGAAGGTGTCTGCGGATAGTGCGGCCGAAACGCCAGCACCACCAAGGTCCACGCGACGTATGCGACGACAGGCCACCACAGCGGATTGCCGCGCACCCGTGCGGCACGCTCACGCAGATTGCCCGCGATAAAAAGCGTCGCGAACATCAGCACGGCGGCAAGGTAGTTGACGCCCACCGGTGCGAAGACCGCGAGCCCCCAGAACATGGCGGCGGGGCGGGCTATCTGCGATCTCTGCATGGTGGCGGCGATTCTAGGTGCGGCCTCTGAGCCGCCACCTGACTTCACCGCGTCGGCTTGTTCAGCCCTGGTTCGGCAACGCGATGACAAAGCTGGCGCCGCCGCCGGGGCGGTCTTCGCAGCGCACCGTGCCGCCGTGGCGTTCCACGATCGACTTCACCAGCGCCAGCCCGAGGCCGACCCCGCCTTCGCGCTCGCTGGCACCGGGCAGTCGATAGAACGGCTCGAAGATGCGGTCGCGCAAGGCCGCCGGCACGCCGGGCCCGCGGTCGTTCACGCGCACGGTGGCAAAGCCGCCAGCCGCGGAAGCCGTTGCCAGCTCGACCGAAATTTCCCCGGCGCCATAGCGGCGTGCGTTCTCCAGCAGGTTGCGGATCGCGC